>CAYLJH010000114.1:0-6602 GCA_964383685.1 uncultured Candidatus Bathyarchaeia archaeon
TCATGTACTTCATGTACTTCATGTACTTCATGTACTTGCCATACTCGCCCCCCCACATCCCCCTGTGCCATCGTGCCAACAAGACTCTTGCGGACTTCCACATGGCCCTATCGCACATCAAACGAACAAGTAAACCTGGGATAAAAGAAAAAAAAAGAAAAAAGAAAAGGGTATTAGAGAGTTAGTTTGTTGCTGGTCTTGTGAATCCGTTCGAAGCTAGTTCTGCGTCATTCCAAGTAACTGAGAGATCAATGCCGCTATACTGACCGTAGCTAGTGAAGCCGACGTCAGTTTTGGTACTGAAACCCCAGATATCAAAGACACCTGCAGCTCTATCTCCGTTGTCGTCAAGATCAACCCATCCAGAAGCACCGAAGTAGTTCCTAGGAACATCCGGCCACAGAGGAGCTATAGAATTCGCGTCAATGCTTCCAGCTTCGATAGCGCTAAGAGCAAGAGCAAACGATCCGTCATAGCCGGTTGCAGTATAGAAGCTTGCAGGCTGCGCTACTAAATCAGTGTAACGCTCATCAAGGCTTACCCACTTCCAACTCTTTGCGGGAGTCATCAGCGAGCTAAAGTGTCCCTGAGGATTCTGCGCTCCAGCTGCATCGTCGATCATTCTCTGGCTTCGGCCACCTGACTCGGTACCCATCCAGATTGCACCTGCGACACTCGGGTAGTCAGCTGTCTGTGACACCATGACGACGACCTCGTCGAACATCATTACCTGAATACCGACCTTGCCTTCACCATACTCAGCGATAGCGTCTGTCATGAGGCTATCCATCGTCGCCAAGTAGCTGCTGAACTCAGTGACTTCAGCCGCATACCTGACACGGTCAACAACCTCTATCCCAGCTTTTTCGAGCTCAGGCATCAACACGTTGTAGATGCCGTCTGCCCAGCTGTCGCCTCTCTGAACAATCAGTATAGCATCGACACCCCAGCTCTTCCACATGTTCGCGATGGCAGGTCCCTGAACAAAGTCCGTTGGACATGTCCTGAAAAGCCTGTCGTTCTTGATTGCGAGAAGAGGTGATGTGCTGCTAGAGCTGATCATCAACATATCGTTGTCGTTGACATAGCTAAGAGCGGCTTGTGCCTGGCTCGACCATCCTCCACCCATGAATATTGTTACGTCCATTGCTTTGAAGCTCTGGACCTTCTCAAGGTGGATTGCTGCCTGACCGTCAGCCGTGTCCGTAAGGAACTCGACAGAAACGTCATAATCCATCTTTCCGAAATATTCATTGATATCTGCAGTGATTATTTCATCATAAAGTGGGACAGTGGTTTCCAGTCCGGCAGTTGAGGCTGCTATGTTACCGATCGATATGACTGTTCCCTCTAAGGGATTCTGTATAACCGTAATTGTTTCGCCGTCTCCGCCATCTCCTGATGGGGTCATGTAGTAGCCGACTCCGGCTCCCACTAGTAGTCCTACAACTAAAACAGCTGCAACAAGGGTCATATTGGTATTTTCCATTATGTTAACACCGATGATATATACAATAAATATAGTATATATAACTAAGTATTGGTGAATGATAATAAACGCAATTCTAGCTATTATGAGGTAAGATAAGCGTAATTATGTTAACGGTTGGCAGACTATAAATATTAGTTACCATTTTGTCATAGTGGGTTGGGTATTTCCATAGATTTACACCAAATTCTAGGGCTCAGCCCAAACTTTTATAAAAATCTTCTTAAAAGATTTACAAATTGAATAATCAGTTGATAATAACAATCTATCGAACAGGTAACTAAATCACAAACACAATTCTCCCTGTTCGTGTTTTTCGAAAAATGATATAACCTCGTCTAACTCCATTAACGAAATGAACATTCTAGGGACTGAAGTATCATCAAGGGATATCTTACTGGGAGCCGGCGTAGTTGGGTTAGTCCTCTTTTCCCTGTGGTTCCACTCGCAGGCGATCAGCATGGGCTTTTCGCCGTCATCGATACCGTGCAGCTTCTGCCACTAGGTGAGGGTAGGGGAAAAAAAGGGGCTGAACGCCCCAAAACCCCTTCCTCGACACCTTTACAGGGCGGTCAGATAAAAGGAGTGATGTCTCGTCAGGCATTTCGCATGAGGCTGTGTCCTTTCCAGACCGTTTCATGACTATAAATATAAAGTCCCATCAGACAGTTCATTGTATGTCTGACGAAAACCCCGTCTACGTCATGTTCAGGCCCGAGGGATTCGAGTCATTCCTTAACGTGCTTCACGAGACCTTCGGCAGCGGCGGCAACGCCATCATCTATAACATGAGCAGACAGTACGGGGAGTCCATAATCCGGTCCAGACTGCCAATAATCCCGTCAGACCCCGCGATAAGGGCCACAATCATGTCGGGCCTTGCTGACCAGTTTGAGTCTCAGGGATGGGGAAGGCTATCCCTTGAGGATATGGATATGGAACAGGGCATTGTACAAGTTATTTTAAAAAACCAGCCATTCGAGATGTGCAAAGGCCCTCAAGAAAACCCTGTTTGTTTCTTCACGAGAGGCGCAATAGCTGGAATATTGTCAGCCATTTTCAAGAAGGATATGCGGGTGAAAGAGGTTGATTGCACCGGGAAAGAGGATGGGTTATGCCGGTTCATATACGAGTTTGATTAACAGTTTTTTCTCTTCTGTTGAGAGATTGAAGAACTGATGCATTATATTCAAGAAAACGCTAACTCACGCGTAGATCCGAATCGATTCTCCCGGTTACTTTTCGAATACATTATATAGAATAGCCCACGCCCTACTTGGAGTCCGTTTGTTTGCACGCGTGTGAGTGGCGTTTAAACTGGGAGCCAAGATGTAGAGGAAACACACGTGCCATCGAAACCAAGTTTAGATGAAACCGGGTTAAACACGGTTTCAAACCCCCATCAAAATGATGAATTGAATTATCTGTGGGTCAGCCCCGGCATAGGAAAGAGCTCCAAGGAAGTTTATGACGCGGTAAACGTGGCTTTACGAGGCAACCATTCTATCGACAAGGTCAGGGTCCTTAACTCATTAAATGTATTAATCGCAGAAGGCGCACTGAGTTTTTACGAGATTACACCCAAGGGCGTTCATAGACGAAAAAGAATACTCACTATCAATGAATCATGGAACAATCTGCATAACGCTTTGACCGTGATGATGAAACTAATTCAAGAGTTCCCCGAAGAGCCCTGGAAAGCTATCTAATAACTTTCTGACCCAGACTAGTATGCCTCTTGGCTCCCCTATTATCTTGCGAAATAGTTATCCCCCAGATCTGGACTGTTTTGGCTATGGATCACGTTGTCTACGTTGACCACAAGGCAGGGGAACTTGAGAGACTGCTTTCGGGCGAGAAGACCATCGTAATCAGGGGCGCGATGGGAAGGAAGCTCCCGTACGGGCGCGTCAACATGGGTGACGTCCTCTACTTCATCAGGAACAACGGCGAGGGGCTGGTACGGGCGAAAGCGATGGTGGACCGCGTGGTCAACTCCGAGCGGATGACCCCCGGTGAGTCCAAAAGGTATGTCGATGAGCATGCTGACGACCTCCAGCTATCTGATGCCCAGTACAAGAAATGGGCTGGGAAACGGTACCTCGTACTCGTCACAATCTTCAACGTCCAGGAGCTTGAGCCGTTCAAGATCGACAGGAGCGAGTACCGGAACAGGGATGACTGGCTCCCCGTGGAAAAAATCGATTCTGTAAAGGTATAGCTACGGAACTGATTACTCCTGAATCTCGACCAATAAATAACCGGCCGAAAACTGGGTCCCACAGCCACCGCACTTGATCTCTCCCTTCCAGAGATACCTTTCATCGTTTTCGGGTACCCACTTGGGTGGGGCCACTTCTTTGAGGTTCCGCGCCGCACACTTTGGGCAGGGCTTGTCAGTGAATTTCGTGGTGTATCTCCATGCCTCGGACATGGAACCAACAATGATGTGCTCTTTAAATTGACTTCTGGAAGTATTATACCTATTAATAGTCTGTTTTTGTGGATTCAGTTATCCCTGCCCCTTAAAACAGCTGCACTCTTATCCGGACCACATTTTCCCAAGTAGAAATTTACGCTAAATCAATGGGGCCATATTCCTTACCTATCAATTGTAGTTAACGTAAAGTTCTCAGCATGTTCTCATATGGTACCAAACAGTTATCCACTGACGCGAGGATGTTTCACCATCTGGATTGTTTAGATGAACCCTAAAAAGAAACTCCCCGATGGCGCAGTGGAGCTTGCCCGTCAAGACGAGTACATGCTCATTGAGCACACCCTCAACAAGGCCCCTTACTATACCATCTTCCATTTCTTCGAGACCACCAAGGGTACCCGGTACATCGCCAGGGGCGGCAGCAGCGATAAACTTGATGCGGTCAGGTCAGAGTTCGAGAGGATCACGGGCAAAAAGATGGCCCCTATATCCGAATAAAGTCGAATCAGTGTACCCCATAATCGGGCGCGCGTGCTCAATCATGAACTTTGATATGTTTTTGCATTGTATGCGAGGAATATACCTGCCAATAGAAACGAAGCCGCCCCTAGCAGTGAGAGGATGAGTATAACTTGTCTACTCTCTTGATCTCTTGGAACTATTGATGTTAAAAATGCCAGGGATACAAATGCTAACCCGACACCAATTAGTGCAGTAACCAAGAGCGGATACTGGGGCTGAGTCCTGATTGTTCCCACCTTGATTATAGTAGCGTTTTAACTCCTATTTGATACTGTTCAAAGGATACTCCACGAACCGTAACGAAAAAATGGTTTATTCCCTAGCTCTGGCACATAATCCAAAGTTATGATAACAAGTGGACCGAGCGCGCAACAAGAACCGCTGCCCAGTTCTAGACTAGTTTTCCCTTAACTTCCCTTCCCAGGCGAGAGTAGAAGGTCTCCATGAACCTGATTTTCTCCTCCGCAAATTGTTTGGCCCTTTCAGTGTAGAGCTTGGATGGGATGCGCCTGAACTTTATCTCAAACTCAAGGTTTGATGCGTGTTTATTGAAATCCAGTATTATCCCATCAGGGTCACCGTTTGAAAGGTTCTCGCTGATGTACTTATCAAGCTCAATGTCCCTGTACATTGGTTCACCCATCTGTCCAGCGATCATAAAAGAACGAGCGATACCGATTGCCCCCAGTACATCCAGTTTGTCGGCATCGAACAGCACCTGGGCCTCAAGTGTTTCCGCTCTGGCCCTGCCCCTGAACCTATGTGACCTGATGCAGTGCACTATAGCTGAAACTGTGTCCTCCTGGTATCCTAGTTCAATTAATATGCCACGGGCCATCTCGGCCCCGAGTTCCGCGTGGTTAACTTTTCTGGTCGGGTCCTCGTCCTCTATTACCCTCGCTATATCATGAAGTATCACGGACGACCTTAGAACCACCATGTCAAGATCCATTCCCCCGGCCAGCTCAAGGGCTATCTTCTCTACCCTCCTCACATGTTCCAGGTCATGTCCTGAGCACGAGAGATAGCTATCAACAATGCCCCATAACTTGTCATAATCGGGCTGGAACACCATGGCTTCGTTAGTTATGACCTTTTCACATAAAAATGGTAGTCTCACAGAAAACTCGCGTGTATTATGGTCCCTATAATCCAAATTAATTAATGCTAGTGCCCTCTCTTTATTGAAAATGAGCCCCGTCACGGACCAGTATGATATCATCGTAGTAGGCGCAGGCCCAGCCGGAGCACTCACAGCCAGAACTGCCGCCGAGAACGGGGCAAAGGTGCTCATCATTGAGGAGCACGAGAAGGCGGGGACACCGGTCTACTGCGCCGAGGGGCTCAGCCACAAGGGCTTCATTGAATCCGGTCTTGAGCCGGTGGAGCCGCTCATCGCCCAGAGGATTCACAAGGTCAAGGTGTTCGTGCCAAGCGGCAAGAGCGTGGAAATCACCCACAAGGAGATCGAGGGCTACAGCCTCAACAGGGAGCACTACGACAAGGCGCTGGCCGACTCCGCCGAGGCAGCGGGCGCGGTGATGATGAACTTCACCAAGGCGCTGGGCGTCATCAAGGAGGACGGCGTAGTCGTGGGCGTCAGGGCGGTACGGGACGGCGAGGAGTTCGAGATCAGGGCCCCGCTCACCGTTGGGGCGGACGGTCACGCAAGCATCATCAGGCGCAGCGCGGGGCTGACGCGGTACTTTAGCGACTACGGCGTGACGGCCCAGTGGACCATCACGGACCTGGACCTTGAGGAGCCGGGAGCCAGCGAGATCATCATCGGCAGCGTCGTACCCGGGGCGTACGTATGGGTTTTTCCAAAGGGCAGGACGGTGGCAAACGTGGGGCTGGGCATCAGGACGGACCGCTCAAGGCCAGCCATACAGGTGCTTGAGGATTACATCAACAGCGATCCCCGGTTCAAGGGCAAGCCACGCGAGCGAAAGACGGGCGGCATCTGTCCATCAACGGGCACACTGGACAAGATCGTCATCGACGGCATGATCCTGGTGGGTGACTCCGCGGGCATGGTTATCCCATTGTCAGGTGCGGGCATACACACCGCCATCGTGGCCGGAAAGATAGCGGGCAAGGTGGCGGCCGAGGCCGTTGCGGAGGGGGACTTGTCAGCGGAGAGGCTCCTTG
>CAYLJH010000115.1:0-2837 GCA_964383685.1 uncultured Candidatus Bathyarchaeia archaeon
CATGATCAGGCTAAGCGCCGAGCACATCAAGGAAAACTACCCCGAGGTCAAACGCGTCGGCCTTCAGGCAAGCGACGGCACCATCGCCAGCAAGCTGTACCACGAGATATACGGCGAGTACGGCATCGAGGTAATCATACCTGGCGAAGAGTCCCAGGTGGATGTCATGGACGCCATATACCGGGACATCAAGACGGGCGATCTGGAAACTGGCGGCAAGCTCCTCAACAGGGTGGCCGTTGAGCTCATTGTTGCCGGGTCTGACGCCGTCATCTGCGGCTGCACCGAGGTTAGCCTTGTCCTCCACGACGGTGACGTTCCGGTCCCCGTGGTCGACCCCCTCCAGGTGCTGGCCGAGGAAGCCGTCAAGCTGGCGTCGGGGTGATGCCGTGGACAAGCCCACCCACCACATCGGTTACCTGAGCTACACAAGGGACGGCGTCGAGGACGAGATACAGTTCCTCTACCCATCAAACATCCAGTGGGGCTGCGTCAGGTGCGGCGCGTGCTGCGGCGACGTGGGCGACAGGGTCAGGATGATCATGCTCCTGGACAAGGACGTTGACAGGATAGAGGCCGCAGGCGAGACTGATTTCTTTGATGACTGGGACGAGGGCTCGTTCTCGGCCATTATGAAGAAGCTGGACGGGAAATGCGTGTTCCTAACCGGGGACGGCTGTAGGATATACGACCACCGGGCCCTACTCTGCCGCATGTACCCCTTCTGGCTTGAGAAACAGGGGGAGATGTTCGTGTTCGGCATCGACGCCGACTGCCTAGGGAACGGCCAAGGTGAGAGCCTTGACGAGGATTTCTTCAGGGCACTGCTGGGGATGGCCCTGGAGTCCATGGATTACTAGAAAAAATTTATTTCCCTTATAGTAGGTTACCTACTATTCATGACACGCAAATTATTCATCTCGTTCAGCATCGACCCGCTGTTAATCGAGAAAATCAAACAGGCAGACCCTGACCTCGAGATCTTGTACGACCCGAGCATACTTCCCAAGCCCCGTTACAGGAACGACCAGCACGGCGGGCCATTCCAGAGGACCCCCGAGCAGGAGGAAAAGATACAGGGTATGATGGCCGAGGCCGAGATACTGTTCGGGTACGTGCCACCTGATTACCGCAACCTGGGGAAATGGTTCCCAAAGCTCCGCTGGAACCAGTCACCCAGCGCAGGGATAGGCTGGGGCGTCCGAAGGCACGGCTGGACCGAAACCGATATCGATTTCACGACCGCCAGCGGCATGCACGCCACCCCCCTTGCCGAGTTCTGCATCATGTCAATGCTCATGTTCGTCAAGGACTACTTCCTCATGGCGCAGCAGAAAGCCGAGCACGTCTGGCAGAGAACCAGCGCACTAGAGCTGAAGGGCAAGACCCTTGGAGTCATCGGGCTGGGGAAAGTCGGCAGGGAGACTGCAAGGCTCGCCAAGTGCTTCGGGATGAACGTGATAGGGACCAAGAGGCACGTGGAGGGCGTTGATCCTGCCTCCGTCAACGTTGATGAGCTGTACGCGTTCGACAACCTGGACCTTGTTCTCGCCCAATCCGATTTCCTTGTCCTCATCTGCCCCGAGACCGACGAGACCCGTGGAATGATGGGCAAGGAGGAGCTGGCCAAGATGAAGAAGGGGGCCGTGCTCATCAACATCGCTAGGGGCTCAATTGTGGACGAGCCGGAGCTGGTCAAGGCGCTGCAGTCAGGGCACCTGGGAGGCGCAGCGGTTGATGTGGCGGCAAAGGAGCCTCTTCCCCCTGAGAGCCCCCTGTGGGACATGCCAAACGTCATCATCAGCCCCCACTCGGCCAGCACCGTTGAGGAGGAGAACGAGAAGCTCACCGAGATATTCGTTGACAACCTCCACAGGTACAGGGCGGGCAGGCCGTTCAGGAACCTCCTTGACAAGAAGGCCCTCTACTAGGGCTACCCATTTAACGCCGGGGGGCGTATCCTCCGCTATGGTTGATATCCGCGTCATGGCGAAGGACGACGAGGGCTTTTTCATGCGGCTCATGGACATGGTGGGCTGGGGAATGACCCCCGATGATTACAGGCGCATGCTCACGTTCAGCCCAGAGGGGCTATTCATGGCGTCAGCGGACGGCGTTGACCTGGGGATGGTCTCCACCACCAGCTACGGCCCCATCGCGTGGATCGGGAACCTGGTGGTCCTGCCAGGGTCAAGGGGCCTGGGATTGGGGGCCGCGTTGATGCAAAAAGCAATTGATTATCTCACGGGGACCGGGGCCAAGTCAATCAGGCTAGACGGCGTCCAGCTCGCCGTGCCACTCTACCATCGCCTGGGGTTCAAGGACGAGTACAGGAGCCTCCGGTACACGGGAATCGCCAAGGCGCACGATGTGATCATTACGCGCTCTATGATGCTTGATGACCTTGCTGCCGTGGAAACCCTTGACGTTGCTGTTTTCAAGGGCTCAAGGCACGGCGCGATACGCTACGTCCATCGTAACAACCCCGGCCTTGCCTTCACCGCCTGGGACGGCGACGATCTCACCGGTTACATCATGGCGAAACGGGGCAAATCAAACATCAAGATCGGCCCATGGATATGCAAGCCTGGGCACGGCGAGGCAGCTGAGGAGCTGCTGAACTCTGTTATGAACCAGGTCAAGGGCGAGGAGCTCTGGGTTGGGTTGCCCGAGGGTAACCTGGACGGGGTGAGGATACTGGAGTCAAACGGGTTCAAGCCCCTGTCCAGCAGCCTGAGGATGTGCTACGGCGACTGCAGCGTTGTAGAAAACGTGGAGGCCGTCTACGGCCTCGGTGGCCCCGACAAGGGCTAGGCGAAGGTGACCCTGTCGCCGAC
>CAYLJH010000115.1:2847-6403 GCA_964383685.1 uncultured Candidatus Bathyarchaeia archaeon
GGGTCTCCGTCTTCACCACCACGTTGATGTGGTTCGGCATATGGGTCACGTCGTAGCCCGCAAGGGTGCCCAGTTTCTTACCGTTGATGGACACGTCGTCTCCCATCACTATCAGGCCGGACTTGGTTATCTCAAAAAAGGCGATTGCCCTGACCCTGTCCGCCCCGCCTCCGGGGGCCGCGTCCTGCTCGTCGGTGATCATGAGCTCGTGGATCTCGTTGAGCTTCACGGTCCTGCTCTTGGTCTGGATGAACTCCAGTCCCCTGTCCTCGAACTTGACATGGAGGACCGCCACAACCTCGCCCTCCACTGGTCGCTTGTCCCCGTAGACACTGGGGGTTATACGCCTGAAATCGTATGGGGACGACATCATGGGTTCACGTTGATGCCGATGCGCTTCTCGGGCTCGGTCATGTCAACGTCGTAGTACCAGTGGACGCTCTCCCTGTCGGGGGTCGTGGTGGCGCTCGTGGTGTTGCCCATGCTGTCCATGACGATGCAGTTCATGCCACCCACTGCGCTGAGGTCGTGGATGTCCTTCATGGCAAGGAACGCTGCCTCCTCCGGGTTCAGCCCGTTCTCCATGTAGTGGATGATAGTCCTGGCTGTGCTGTTCCTGATGGCCAGCTCACCCATGCCCGTGCACGCAGCCGCGCCATGCCTGTTGTCACAGTAGTTTCCCGCGCCGATGATGGGGCTGTCCCCTAGCCTGCCAGGGAATTTCAAAGCAGTGCCACTGGTGCTCACCGCGCTTGCGATGTTCCCATCGGCGTCCATGGCCATAATGTTCACGGTGCCGTGGTGCTCGTCGGAGAGCTTCTCGTACCACTTCTTCAGGTTCTGGCTCTTGGCGTACTTGACAACCCACTTCTGGCTCTCGTCGATGACCCCCTCGTCATCGAAGGCGTCGTCCACGAACGCCTGGTAGACCTTCCTGCTGAGCTCCGTCTCAAGGTTCGCCTCCTCGCATCCCATGGCCCTTGCGAACCGCTCCGCACCGGCCCCTACCAGCAATACGTGGGGTGCCTCGTCCAGCACCTTCCGCGCGACTGATATGGGGTGCTTGAAACCCTTGAGTGCGCCTACCGCCCCTGAGTTCCTCGTGTCACCACGCATGATGGTGGCGTCCATCTCCTGGACACCGAGGATATTGGGGATGCCCGACAGCCCCACTGATGTGTCGTTGGGGTTGAGCTCAACAAGCCTCGTTGCCGCCTCAACGGCGTCCAGCGCCGATCCGCCTTCCTTGAGTATCTTAGCCCCCGCGTGCAGGAACTCTCCAGAGTTCCTCGTACCGATGATGAATGCCTTGACCAATATGAATCAAAGGAAATTGGCTTAACACGTACTTAAGCCCATTCAGGGGCGAATATTTAACGAAAACTGATAGAGATAGAATAATATCCCTCTTGGTATAATCTGAGTACGATACAAATGAGCGGACTTCCCCCAGGCGAACAGGTCCTCAAGGACACTGGCATGTTCCCAATAACATGGTCAAAGAGCACTTTCAGTAACGTAAACGGCAAGCTAATCCTCACAAACAGGAGGCTGATCTTCACCGCCGGCAGGTTCCAGAGCATCGTGGGCGCTGTCGTTGGTGCCCACAAGGACAGGGTAGAGATCTCCCTGAACACCATCACATCAGTGGACAAGGGCTTCATGGCCGTCATCAACATCATGGCAGGCGGGCAGAAATACAGGTTCAAGGGCATGAGGGACGCCGGCGGCTGGATCAGCCAGATAAACACCGCCAGGATGACATCAGGCGCGGTCCAGGGTTACGCACCCCAGACCAGGAGCGCGCCAGCGCCTCCGCCCGTGGCGGCTGGTAACAAGTTCTGCCCAAGCTGCGGCGCAGCGGTGGTTCCAGGAAACAGCTTCTGCGGCCAGTGCGGGGCCAGGGTGGTATAGGCCAGATGTCCGAGGACCTGAAATTCCCAAACGCCATTGTGGTGAACAGGAACCTCATCGCCATGCTCATCGACGCATTGGTGGAGGAGGGGGCCCTGTCGCCCGAGGTGAGGGACAGGATAATCGAGGACACCCTGGGGGCCATAGTGCCGTACCCCAGCGAGCTGGTCATGAGCACCGCCGATGATTTCGTCTCAGGTGTCTTCCAGCGGGGTAAGGAGATGGGCTTGATGGAGGCAGCGGTCGTCCCGTCGCCGCCGGCCAAGCCGGTGTGCCCGAGCTGCGGCGTTGATATCACTCCCGGCCACAAGTTCTGCACCGAGTGCGGGGCCCACCTCTAGACTTTTAAAACGTTTTATCCATATCATTACCCGAGCGGTGAGCCTGTTTTGGTGACGAACCTTCCCCCCGAGGCCAAGAAGAAGTGGATGGAGGCCATAATGACCAAGGGTCCAGAGGCCAAGATCCCGCTTATGCAGGAGTTCCTCAGCATGGTGCCAAAGCACAAGGGCACCGACAAGATGTGCAGCCAGATCAAGCGCCAGATAAGCCAGCTCAAAGAGGACATCAAGAAGCAGAAGCTGCAGGCCAAGAAGACAAGCACGGGCCCCAGCTACTATATCCAGAAGGCGGGGGCCGCCCAGGTCGCCGTGGTGGGCCCCACCAACGCCGGCAGGAGCAGCTTGCTGAAGGCAGTGACAAACAGCCAGGTCCCAGTCACGTCGTGGCCCTTCGGCACCATGATGCCCACGCCGGGTATGCTTGATTTCGAGGACATCCAGTTCCAGCTAGTCGAGATACCTCCCATCGTCCAGGGAAGCAGCGAGGGCAAGGCGGAGGGATTCATGAACCTGTCATCAGCGCGTAACGCCGACGGCTTGATAATCATGGTGGATCTGGCGGACGACCCGGCGGGCAACTTCCTCCTGGTCAAGGAGGAGCTGGAGAACACAAGGCTCCTCATAGTGCCCCCAACCGGGGAGGTGGAGATACAGAAGCGGGGGAGCGGCAACAAGCTCCAGTTCATCATGGAGGGCGAGCTGGTGGACTGCAGCGAGGCTGATATCACCGAGCTGCTGGCAGGCTACCGCATAAGGTCCGCCCTTGTAAGGATCAAGGGAAAGGTCACCCTAGACCTCGTGGAGGACTCCATGTTCGGCAACGCCGTCTACCGGCCCACCATGGTCATCGCCAACAAGGTGGACCTGAACGACGACCCAAGGATGATCGAGCAGCTGGTCCAGGTCACGTACCCGCTGCAGCTTCACGTGCTATCAATCGAGAGGATGAAAGACCTGAAAGGGCTCATAGGTCAGAGTATCTTCGATCTGCTGGGCATCACTAGAATCTATACAAAGGAGCCAGGAAAGCCCAAGAGGGATATCCCCATAGTGGCCAAACCGGGGACCACGGTGGGAGAGCTGGCCAAGATGATCCACAACGATTTCTATGATAGGTTCAAGTACGCAAAGATCTGGGGGCCATCTGCCAAGTTTGACAGCGAGAAGGTGGGCATGGACAGGGTCCTGCTGGATGGGAGCGTCATCCATATCTACACTTAACCTGGGCAAATACTATATCCCCATCTCCGAACGTTTGTACGTGTTCTGATATGGAGAAAGTAGAGTTCATTTACCTGTCC
>CAYLJH010000116.1:0-4542 GCA_964383685.1 uncultured Candidatus Bathyarchaeia archaeon
ACTGCCGAGGATGAGGAACTGCGCCGGCTGCCCGCGCCGGTCGGCGAGCACGCGGAGCATCGGGAACAGGTCGGGCCGTCGCTGGATCTCGTCGATCACCACCAGTCCCTCGAGCGGGCGGAGCGCGGTCATCGGCTCGTCGAGCCGCATGAGGCTCGCCGGGTCCTCGAGATCGAAGTAGTTGGCCGACTCCTCGTCGACGAACTCCCGGGCGAGGGTGGTCTTGCCGCACTGGCGCGGGCCGGTGAGGACGACGACCGGGCTGCGGTCCAGGGCCGCCCGAATCGATCCGAGGAGGCCGGGGCGGGCGATCATGGCAGGCATGTTACCATGAAAATCGTGCAGCACATGCAGGATATTCATGGTCATGAGGAGCGGCCGTGGCCCTGTAATCCACCTCCCCGTCAGCGGTCGAGCAGGGAGCTGAGGATGCGGTGCCGGTCGTCCGCGCCCTCGCGGATCGCGAAGGCCCCGCCGGTGTTGCCGGCCTCGTGCTGCGCGAGCCCTCACCACCCTTACCCTACGGGTTCTACGAGAAAGACCACATCAAGGGGCTGGACGTGTCCAACAGCGAGGTTATCGCCCAGTTCATTAGGCAAGACGGCAAAGTGTCCATGATTAGGTCAGGAATGAGGCTTCACAAGAGAGCCTAGTCGGGAACTAATATTATTTCATCATACTCAAATTTGTGAAAAGGGATCGATATTTCAAGTAATGATATTATTTCATCAAATAATATGGAAGGGTCCTCCATTCTTTTTATACCTCCGACAAATAATCTGATATCCGAATCCCTATCGATTTCAAGTGTAACTCGATAGTTTGTTCCATTGTGCATAACATTTTTCTGAGTGATCGATAGCATCTCGGTGTAAGTCTTTACATTTGCGCTGGAATCATATCTCAGTTCATTGTATCCCACAAGAGTGGTATCATTCACCAGAAGATTTCCCGCGTCGGAAAATACTCGTGTCCAGTTTGGACTTCCCTTGAATTGACCTCCATAGTAAGTATCTCCTCCACTACGACTCAAGAGTGATTTATTCTTCTCGTGTTCCAACTGGGATGAATTTAATTCAAGGTAGAACCCCATCCGCTCCCAGAGTTTGTCCCCAATTTCCGGTTTGCTTGAATTGAATCTGAAATTATATGGTGTTTCATCCGAACGGGGTTTATAATAAAACTCGAAACTTTTTGTATCTAAAAAATCAGGTGCTATCAAGTAGTTCGCTTGGCTTGTTCCATGGATATAATCATACTTTTTCGCACTTTTCCAATCCCCCTCTTCCAAATATTTGTGCCTCCGTTGATCCAGGATGTCGAAAAGATCATCCAAGTCCAACGATTCTACTCGTACATTATTGCTTTCGTAACCTGAGAATTTTTTCCCATCGATGTATCCTTTCGGTTCTGTAATCTCCCCCTGATAATTGCTCATGATGCCATAAACAAACAAACAAGAAAACACAATAAAATAAGATGCTAAAACTAATTTACTCTTATCGACCAATATAACCAATACTTCCATTCTAAGGTAATTAAATGTTATTCAGAAAAAATGAATGAATCCAAAACATGAAATATCCTCGCATCCCCCGTATTCTCCATGAATTCTTCCCGCGTCCTACTTGAGATGCTAAAAAACTACGACGTTGAGCACGTTTTCGGCCTCCCCGGCGAGACAACGCTGCCACTGTACAAGGAGTGGCTTGACTACCCCGAGATCAAGCACGTGATGGCGCGGGACGAGAGAAGCAGCGCATTCATGGCAGACGGGTACGCCCGTTTCACCAACAAGCCCGGTGTATGCGAGGCTCCCAGCGTCGGCAGCACCCATATATTACCCGGTGTAGCCGAGGCGTACAAGGCGTCACTGCCCGTAGTCTTCATGACAAGTGACATCCCCCTCCACATGGAGACCCGCAACATGCTCACTGGACTTGACCAGACCAGCATGTTCAGCGGCATCACGAAGGAGACATACACGATCACGAACCCCGAACAGATACCCCACACCATCAGGAGGGCGTTCAGGGTGGCGACCACGGGCAAGCCTGGGCCGGTGCACATCAGGCTGCCCTATGATATCCTGCAGGGGGAAACCGTTGACCCCGACCTCTACGCGCAGAAAGATTTTACAAAGTACCCCGGCCACAGGCCGGTAGCAGAGACAACGAAGATCGTTGAGGCATTGAAGCTCCTGGGCGAGGCGGAGAACCCCGTGATCATCGCGGGCCAAGGGGCGCTATACAGCCAGGCATGGGACGAGCTGGTATCAATGGCCGAGATGTTCGCCGCACCCGTGGGCACAACTATCAACGCAAAGGGCGTCATGCCCGAGATGCACCCCCTGAGTATCGGTGTAATAGGCGCGAGGGGCGGGACCACCCTCAGCAACAGGGTTGTCTGTGAGGCGGACCTCATATTTTTCGTGGGAAGCAGCACCGACTCCGCCGGGACTGACAAGTGGACCGTGCCCGGAGTTGATACCGACGCAAAGATGATCCAGCTTGATATCAGCGAGCACGAGGCGGGCAACAACTATGACATTGATGTCATCCTCATCGGCGACGCCAAGGCTACCCTCGGCTGGATGCTTGAGCTGGCTAACATCAGCCCACGCGAGATGGAGAAACTACCACGGATAAAGGCGCTAATCAAGGCGAAGGAGGAGCACAGCGCGTACGTTGCGGGGCTCATGAGCAGCAACGAGAAGCCAATCCATCCAGTCAGGTTCATCAAGGAGCTGCAGGACGCCCTGCCCAAGAAACGCTGCCTGGTAATGGATGTGGGCACGAGCGCCATATACACCTCAACTTTCTACAAGGTACCCGAGGCGGGGCGCTCCATGGCTTACAACTTTGCCATGGGCAGCCTCGGCTACGCCCTGCCCACGAGCGTGGGCGCAAGCGTGGCAAAGCCAGACCACAGCATCGCCACCCTGGTGGGAGACGGTAGCTTCGGCCTCGCAGCCGCTGAGCTTGAGACAATATCAAGGATGGGCCTCAACAACAACGTCATCGTAATCAACAACAGCAGCTTCGGCTGGATCAGGGCAGAGTGGAAGCTCAGCTACGGCGACGAGTACGTGGATTTCGCCACCAACTTCAACGAGGTGGACTATCCCAAGATCGCGGAAGGCTTCGGGCTCAACGCCAACAGGATCACAAGCCCAGGGGAGCTGTCAAGCCTCAAGGAGCTGTTCCACAGCGACGAACCCAGCTTCACTGAACTGGTCCTGCAACCGGAGGACATGCTTGTACCACCGGTGCCTACGTGGATCAGGAAGGCTGAAAGGAAGGGCGTAAGGTACGTCAAGTGATGAACATGACTAAATATCCTGCAACCCTCGGCACAAGGCTACTGGACTCGATGGCCGTCGAGTACACAAAGCACCTCTACGATTACACCAAATCAGGGGCCGTGGCGGCCGCCGAGCTCATGGGCCTCCCAGAGCACGCTATGATCAAGACCCTGGTCATGGAGGACAACGAGAAAAAGCCGTTCATAATACTGATGCACGGCGAGAAGCGGACGAGCCTCAAGGACCTGGCGAGGCAGATCGGGGCAAAAAACGTGTCATCCGTGAGCATCAAGGATGCCCAACGGTATACCGGCTACATGGTTGGGGGTATAAGCCCCTTCGGGACGAAGCGGGATATGAAGGTCCACGTCGAGGCGACCATACTGGACCTTGACTACCTCTACATCAACGGCGGCAGGCGTGGGTTCATCCTGGGCATGACACCGGAGGTGCTGGCCAAGGTGCTTAAACCAAAACGCGTTAGCGTGGCCAGGTAAACGTCACTTGCCCAAGCGTTAGCGTTTCCCCTCTCTATTCGAGTAAATACATGATATTAGCGTAATCATGTAACCCGGAAACATTGAGAACTCTTTTTATCTGAATATCTGCTTTTTTCGGTGAACGGTGAATTACTTGGAGAAGTACGAAAGCATACTAATCAAGAACGGCATCCTCCTCACCATGCAGGGCGTAGGCGTAGGCTCCCTAATCGACGGGGCAGTCGCCATCGAGGGATCTGATATCGTAGCTGTGGGAAAAACAGCTGACATCGTGAAGGAATACGGAGGCGCAGAGCACATTATAGACGCAAAGGGCAAGGCGGTCCTACCCGGTTTCGTTGATGGACACATCCACACAGGACTAAGCCTGGTAAGGGGCGAGGCACAGGACGTCCCTGAGATCGAGTGGATGCTCAAGACCATGGCCCCATTCACCAATTATTTCACACCTGAGCACAGTATAAAAGGCTCAAGGGTGGGCGTGCTGGAGGCGTTGAAGGCAGGGACCACCACGTTCGGTGAGATCGGCGGCAACATGACCCCCGTAGCGGAGCAGGTCTTTGTACCCTCCGGCGTGAGGGCGAACCTCGCCGACACAATCAACCAGATCGGCCCCGAGAGCAGGCCCGACCCACGCAAGCCCTACATCTTCTTCGAGGACATCGGCGAGGCCAAGTTCAAGTCAGGCGTCGAGCTCGTGAAGAGATACAACGGCAAGGGAGACGGAAGGGTCTCGGC
>CAYLJH010000116.1:4552-6368 GCA_964383685.1 uncultured Candidatus Bathyarchaeia archaeon
CGGAGCGGACATGATGGACAAGGACCTGCTTCTCAGGGTCAAGGAGAAGGCAAAGGAGCTGGGCGTACTTGCCCACATCCACGTCGCGCAGGGCGGCAGGGAGGAGCTGCAGATGAAGATGCGGTACAATATGACCACCATCAAGTTCCTCGACAGCATAGGGTATCTTGACGACCAGCTCATCGCGGCCCACTGCCACCAGACAGAGGACTCCGAGGTGGAACTGCTCGCCAAGAAGGGCGTAAGGTACGCCTCATGCCCCGCAAGCATCGGGCTAATAGACGGAATCACACCTCCGCTTGGCCTATTCCTTCAGGCGGGAGGCAAGCACGCCACCATCGGCAGCGACCAGGCACCGGGTAACGGCCACCACAACATGCTGGTGGAGATGAAGGTGGCTGCGCTGCTCAACAAGACCAGGCACAGGGACCCAACGGTGCTGCCCTCATGGAAGATGATGCGGCTGGCAACTATCGAGGGGGCCCACGCCATCGGGCTCGGCGACAAGATAGGCAGCCTTGAGGTTGGAAAGAAGGCAGACGTAATCCTTCTGGACCTAAAGGTGCCACACATGACACCAATCATCTACAGGCCTGTGCTAAACGTGGCCCCAAACATCGTGTACAGCGCAAGGGGAGACGAGATCACTGATGTCATAGTCAATGGCAGCCTCATCGTCAAGGACAAGGTATGCCTGACCATGGACGAGGCCAAGGTCATCGAGGAGGCACAGGTCGTGGCAACTGAGATCTGTGAGGGTGCCGCGGACGGCTTCCTTGAGGCAGACGGCTGGCTGGCGCGAGAGGTCAAGCGTGGCCTCTACTAGCCCAACCCTTTCAACCATAACTATTTTTCACCAATGTTTCATTTCTGGAAAATACGTCGAAATAATGGGAATAATACCCTCAGAAAACAATTGCAGCGAGATCAGTCGAAAAGGTCGTCGCTCTTCCAGATCACGATGAATAAGCCGCAGATGATCGCCAGCGCGTAATGGTACGCGTTGAATGCCCACAGGTAGTTGACGAACTCCTCCATCACGATGTCCCCGATGTTTGAGTCCTCAAAGTATAGCCCGAAAAGAGGAAAAGTTGAGACAATGGCGCCAAAAAATTTTCCCAAGAGGAATCCAATAGTGAACTGGGCTCCTCTCTTTCTTATCATCAACTTTGACACATTCTACTAACTAAATATATACTATTAAACTTTAACCTAACTAGGCTCTCATTTTCATGTAGTTAAATGATTCTATACAATAAAACATGAGGAATCTGTTGGCTGGAAGTACGAGTTTTTCCTATGACCACTTATTTTATAGACTTTTTAGAGATAGCGCCCAATGAGGTTCGCTAACCCCTGCTTCCCAACCACGCCAACCGTCTGGCCGACGGGTCTACCGCCCTTGAACACTATAAAGTTGGGGATGCTCATTACCTTGAACTGGGTGGCTGTTACCCTATTCTGGTCAGTGTTCAGCTTGGCGAAATGGGCCTTGCCCGCGTACTCCGCGGCCATCTGTTCCACGATTGGGCCCATCATCTTGCAAGGCCCGCACCACTCTGCCCAGAAATCAACGAGAACCGGCTTGTCCGTCTGCCCTAGAACCGAGTGGAAGTTGGCGTCTGTGAGCGTCATGACCTGTCCGTCCCTCCAGAAACTGGGCTTCGGTGCCTCGGGGGCCATCATGCGCTTCAGCATCTCCTGCTTGATCCTCTCAAGCTCGTTGTCTGAACTCATTAACTCTTTTTCAGTTAAGGCAAGTTCAGTAGATTCGCATGTGGTTGATTTTTAGGCTTTTCCCGCTGTTTATGTCTTA
>CAYLJH010000117.1:0-6338 GCA_964383685.1 uncultured Candidatus Bathyarchaeia archaeon
TGGTATATTTATTGCACTGAGGTTCTTACGTGCGAGTAAACCCCGACAAATTATTTATGGATATAATCCCCTTTTCTTCAATTAATGATAAACTCCACGTTCAAGCCATGGATCTACTGGTATGCATCCCCCGGCATCAAGCCAGATACTTTCGGGGTAAAAGGTGGCCAGCTCAGTTTCCTCAGCAAATCAAAGATAAGGGAGATTGATGCAGCGGCAAAGGAGATACTCAGACGGACAGGCGTTAAGATACCAAACAGGGCGATCCTGGAACGCCTTGAAAAACTTGGCTCAAAGGTTGATTACAAGGAGGAGAAGGCGTGGATTCACCCAGCTCTCGTTGACGAGGCCATCGAGAAGACACCGAAGACGTTCAACTTTGCGGGAAGGGACCCCAAGGACTATATCAAGCTGGACACTGAGCGGGTCTACTTTGTCCACGGCATCGGGCCCTACATGGTGGCACCGGATGGTTCCATGAGGCAGCCTAGCCTCAGGGACATGCAGGACGCGTACAGGGTGGTGAGCGCATGCGAGAACATTGATGTCGCCGGAATCCCGGTGGGTGGAATCCAGAGTACCCCCCAGGAGTTCATGGACCTCCCAGTCACTGTCCGCCGCCTAAAGAAGTACGCCATGATGCTGGACATGATGGAAAAGCCGGTGGACACCACCAAGCAGTTCATGGCGGACAAGGAAGACGAGACGGGCGACGCCAGGCGGGGCTCCCTTGACCAGATAGAGATGGAGATAGCGGTGAGGGGGGGCATTGACGAGCTCAGGAAGTTCCCCATGAGCCTGGGCTTCAACGAGGCAGTGAGCCCCCTGATGTACCTCCCGAGGAACCTTGAGAAGCTCATCGCGTATGCCGAGCTCGGCCTCCCCGTGTTCATCGGCAGCGGGCCAATGACAAACGCGACAGGCCCGGCGACCCTTGCGGGTACTATCGTGCTGTGGCTGGCCGAGACGCTTGCAGGGCTCGTCATGGGGTATATCATGAGCCCACAGGAGCACCGTTCACCGGCCCTCTGGATGTGCTTCACGGGCCTATTCGACCAGAGAGCGGCACACGGGCCCATAATGGGGAGCCCGGAGGGGGTCATGGTACAGGCGGCTTGCGGGGAGATAGCTCACTACTACGGTTTCCCGCTCAGGGGCTGCACTGGAAGCCCATCGAAGGCGCTTGACGCTCAGGCGGGGTACGATACAGCGGTCAGTCTCATGGTGAGCGCCATGTCGGGCATCAACTACAACGTCAGCGTCGGCACAGTTGGGCCCGGCGAGATGGGCACGAGCATGGAGAAGATTGTCCTGGACAACGACCTTGTGGGCTACATCAAACGCGTGATGAGCGGCATCGAGGTGACCGAGGAGACGATGGCCGTGGATGTCATCGACAAGGTGGGCATAGGGGGAAGCTACCTCATGAACGCCCACACGAGGAAGTGGTTCAGGAAGGAACAGTACTTCCCGTCGCTCTTCGACAGGCGAAAGTACGAGGACTGGAAGCGCAGGGGCGGAAAGGACGCGGTTGTGAGGGCACAGGAGAGGGTCGAGGAGATCCTGAGGGATTACTGGCCACAGCCACTGGACGCCGATATCAAACGGAGAATCGATGACCACGTGAAATCCGTGGCAAAGAGGGAGAGAAGGAGTTGAATAAAATGAACAAAGAGGAACTAATACAGGAGCTACATGACGTGGTCCTTGAGGGACGACTCGACGAGAGCGCGCCCCTCGCGGAGAAGAGCATCGAGCTGGGCTACGACCCCCTTGATGTACTCCAGGGGATCACCACCGCGTTGAGGATCGTTGGGAAGCAGTTCAACGATGGATCGATATTCCTCACCGAGCTCATGTACTGCGGAGAGACGGCCAAGGACGCCATGAGCGTCCTCACAGGGGAGATCAAGCGCCAGCAGAAGGAGGTGCCTTACAGCGGCAGGGTCGTGATAGGCTCGGTTGAAGGGGATATCCATGACATAGGCAAGAGCCTTGTTGTCGCCATGCTCTCGGCTGAGAGCTTCGAGGTATTTGACCTTGGTATTGATGTCCCTGACGAGGTCTTCGTGGAGAAGGTGAGGGAGCTGAAACCCGATGTGCTTGGCTTGTCGGCACTTGTGACCACCACCATGATGAAGTTCAAGGATGTGATCGTCGCACTGGAGGAGGCGGGCCTGCGCAGCAAGGTGAAGGTAATCATCGGTGGTGCCCTTGTTGATATGAGCTACGCTGAGACCTCGGGTGCCGATACGTTCGGCTCGGATGCCATTGACGCGGTAGAAAAAGTCAAAGCATTGATGGAGCTGTAACCCAGTTACTTGAAGAAATCAGCCACCTGCCCGGCGGTCATCCCGCCGAAACCAAGTTTTTCAACAGTTATACCCTCTGCATTAAAGTCCCTGCCGAGTAGCACCGATGAGATTTGGATGCAGGAGTCAAGCGTCGGGGTCTCGATGCCCACCAGGTCACCGAACGAGGCCCAGGTAACTAGCCCGTATGGGACATCCTCTGTGAGGTACCTGTAATCCATGCGGTCAGTCATGCTCCAGTATGTTTCCAAGCTCCACGGCAGGGCGGGTGAGGGCTGCTCGCCCACATATGGCTCCGCTTCAAAGCTGAACCCCAGTTTTTTGCACACAGCCCCTTGCTCGTGCTTGATTGCGTCTATCAGCTTCTCCTGCGACCTCTGGGGCTTGCCCTCCCTGTCCTTCCCGCCGACCAGTGTGTCGTAGAATATCTCCCATTTACCCGCCGTCCTCTCGATGCTCGCGGCGTTGAGGAGCATCATGGGGATGTGGCCAAGGGGGTTCTCGTAGACCATGCTCACCTCCAAGGATGAGCCCACGGGCTCAAGGTTAATGGGGTACCCCTTAGTGGACGCAATCAACCCAGCGGTATCAGTGGCAGGTATCGCTGCGACTCTTATCCGGGGGAACGTCCACCTGACGAATATGTAAGCGGGCCTCTTCATCCTCCTGCAAGCGTAGGGCATCGTCTCTCCCCCCGCGATGACTGCCTTGACCCCCAGGTCTTTCTCCTCGATGTATCGTCGCAGCTTCACGCCGGCAAAGTTCAAAGGGAAAAAGATCACGGTTTTCCCGTCCAGGTGAGGGGCCATGAGCTCGATGAACTCGGTGTGGGCGAACGCGGGGATGGTCACGTTTACTACATCAGCGCCGTCCAGCGCCTCCTCGATATCCGATGTGAGGACATCCATCTCGGCGAGCCCGGGCCTCATCCCATCCCGTTCAATGCCGCCCTTCTCCTCTATCGGCTTTAAATTAAAATCGCTGAACCGTTCCAACTCGAAAAGGTTCACCTTGTACCCGCTCAATGCCAGGTCCGACGCCAACGCGTACCCGCCGTTTCCGGCCCCCAGAACTGCTATCCTTTCTCCCATGAATAGAGGTTCGGATGACACTCTATATCATTTGCGTGGGCGGGCTCAAATATTCATTGGATAAATAATAGGATATATTTGAGGTTGGCATTTGAGATGAATATTGAAAGTAATGGAAACAGGAGCATCAGACCCACGGAACCGAGGTCAGGCTACGTATATCGCACATTTAATACGTTAAATTGATTAAGTCTCCAGTTTATATTACGTAATCTTTATATTTAATGCGTTTTCATTATGTTTTCAACTGAAACCTCAGTGAACCAAAAATGAACGAAACTTGTATCGATTGTACTGCGCCTCTTGAGGTGCCATCGGACGCCCTAGACGGCGAGATCATCGGCTGCCCGGATTGCGGCCTCGACTATGTAATGGAGGTAGGAGAGGAGGGCAAAAAGGAGCTGAAGCAGCTCACGGTCGATGGTGAAGACTGGGGAGAATAGACTCCACCAGCATCATTAGATTTTTGGAGCAGGATACCATGCCAGATATTTCCATTTTATACGATCAATCAGAGTCAGACGAGCTGGGGATAAGGCTCACGGCCCAGGAGATGGGCATCGAGCTGGGTTACATCCCCTTCTACAAGACGGCGTACGCGTTTGACGAGAACGATTTCCGCCTACGGACAACTGGGAAAGACTATACTTCCATCTTGAAAGAGACCAGGGTTGTCCTGAACCGGTGCCAGAGCAAAAGCAGGAGGATATTCGCTACAACCATCCTCGAATCAGCGGGAAAGTACGTATTGAACCCCCTGAGCGTCGAGGAGAACTGCCAGAGCAAGCTCAAAACTCTTCTTGGGTTCAGCAACGCCGGGATCAAGATCCCGAGGACGATTTACGCATCGCCAAACGCAAAGGAGCGCCTGAGTTCAGGCGGATACCAGGACAACACTGAAGCAATTAGCACGCTGATGCAGGCAGAGTTCCAAGACGGCAGGATGGTTATCAAGCCAGACGCCGGGACACACGGGAACGGCGTTGTGTTAGCGGAAAACTTGGATGAATTGAGCGTCATCCTGAGAAACACGGAGCAGGGGATCACCAACTCGTCGGGGGTGCTGGGTCAGGAACTGGTCAACAAGTGGTTCTACGACCTCAGGATCATCGTGTGGAAGGAGAGGGGGGAGGAGGCAACATGCCACGAGAACGCCCTCGCCCGTGGGGGGTTCAAGGAGTTCAGGACCAACACGTTCCTTGGAAACATGGTGGTGCGGGCAAAATTGCCCGAATCCGTGAGGAGGACGGCCGAGGCGTGCGCTGAGGTACTTGCTGACGGGGCTGATGCCTACGTGCTTGCCCTTGACGGTATGCCATCGATCCCGGAGCACTTGATGGAGAACGAGGACGAGGTCCGCGGATCATTCGATGACCTTGATGAGTCGTTCAGCGAGGTCACCCGCGTCAAGCAGATGACAAACAAGAGGAGAAGGTTCAGCGAGTACACCGAGACCATCAACACTGCCTACACAAGCTACATGGACACCGACGCCTACAGGCACATCGCGGGCGTAGTGAACAACACGTTGGCCGAGACCGCTGAAAACGTCGTGTTCCACGAGGGAAACGCATGCCCAGAGTTCTGGGAGCAGACCCGGATAGTGGGAGGCATCAACCTCGCATCATACCTGCTGAGCTGCGCCCAGAGTGTACTGGATAGGTAAGGGGTAACAGAAATGAAGACAGCTATTATCGGGGGATCGGGATTCGCAGGAGGGGAGCTAATCAGGCTCCTCCTGCGCCACCCGGAAGTCGAGTTAGAGCAGGTAACATCCAACCGGTTCGCGGGGAACTTTGTCTACAATATTCACCCCAACCTCAGGGGGCACACATCATCCAAGTTCAACCCGTACAAGGCCGAGACGATTATTGATACATGCGACGCCGTGTTCATTGCGACGCCCCACGGCGTGTCAAAGGACATGGCACCGGCGTTCCTCGATGCAGGTCTTAAAATCATTGACCTGAGCGCCGATTTCAGGCTCAGGGACCCAGCCATGTACCCGGAATGGTACGGGTGGGAGCACCCTCACCCTGAACTCCTGGGCAAGGCCGTGTTCGGTTTGCCGGAGCTCCACAGGGATGAGATCAAGGAGGCCCAGCTCGTGGCGTGTTCGGGGTGCATGGCGGGGGCATCAATCCTAGCTCTGGCACCCATAGTTAAATCGGGCCTTGTTGACCTAGGTAAAATCATAATAGATGCCAAGATTGGCTCAAGCGGAGGCGGTAGCTCACCTACCCCGGCTAACCACCACTCCGAACGTTTCGGCGGGATGCGGCCATACCAGGTCACTGGCCACAGGCATATCGCCGAGATAGAGCAGGAGGTATCGGCCTACTCGGGCCACGAGACGAGTGTTGGGTTCACGCCCCATTCCATGAACATTAGCAGGGGCATTCTCATCACTGTGCATCTCTGGCTGAACAGGGAGGTGGAGGACAGGGACATCTGGAGGGCATACAGGGGCATGTACAACGGGGAGCCTTTCATCAGGTTCGTGAAATCAAGGAAGGGGCTCCACCAGTTACCGGACCCAAAGAATGTACAGGGGACAAACTTCTGCGACATAGGGTTCATGATCGACAAGCACGTGGACAGGCTGGTGGTTTTCTCTAGCATAGACAACATCGTGAAAGGGGCAGCGGGCCAAGCCGTACAGTGCTTCAACGTGCAGAACGGGTACGATGAGGCCACCGGCCTGAACCTCATAGGGTTCCACTAGGTGAATGCCATGATTATCATAGTGAAAGCTGGCGGCGACCTACTGAAAGAGGGTCTACCAGATGAGCTGGTTCGTGACCTCGTGAGCCTGAAAGGCGAGCACAAGATAGTGCTGGTCCACGGCGGAGGGGACATCGTCACGGAGATTTCAACAAAGTTGGGGCACCCGCCGAGGTTTGTGGTATCCCCGAAGGGGTTCAAAAGCAGGTAC
>CAYLJH010000118.1:0-6272 GCA_964383685.1 uncultured Candidatus Bathyarchaeia archaeon
GGATGCTGGGGAGCGTAGGCGAGGGACTGGGCGGCAACGTCATGGGGTCCATGGGCGGTGCCTCCTGGCAGGCCCTTGTCACGGGAATCGCCCCCGTAGGCTCCCGTGGCAGTATCCTGGGGTTGATGGGCACTATAACGGGGCTTGTTACAGCACCGGCACCTGTTATCGGGGGGTACCTATACGAGAAGTTCTCCCCTCAAGCTCCCTTCTTCCTGAGTTTTGCTTTAGCACTGATCGGGTGTCTGGTGTTTCTGGTATGGGTGAGGGAGCCTGAGAGAGTGGTCGAGGAAGAAAAGTAATAATTTACTCTTGTATCGGGATAGAGAACGTGAACGTGCTCCCCTTTCCTTTTCCCTCTGACTCTGCCCAGATGGTCCCCTTGTGAAGCTCCACTATCCCCTTGCTGATGCTCAAGCCCAGCCCCGAGCTGGTGACGTTCAATCCATGGTGGATGCCAGGGAAAGGCTTGAACAGTCTGACCAAGTCATCGGGGGCCATTCCGATACCCGTGTCCTTTATCCTCACCTCGATCCGGTCCCCCTGTTTTTCGGCGCTCAGGGACACCTCGCCCTCGTCCGGGGTGAACTTGTTTGCGTTCCTGAGGAGGTTTGTCAGTACCTGGCTGATACGAAACTCATCCCCAAGTATTGTCATGCCTGTCTCTGGGACATCCATTGATAACCGCTGGTTCTTTTCCTGGAAGAGCAGGGCTAGCTCCTCGCTAACCTGCTGAATCATGCCGGCGAGGTCAAATTCCTTTTTTACTATCTCCAGCCGTCCCGTCTGGAGCCTCTGCACGTCCAACAAGTCATTGGTCAGCGTTGCGAGGCGTTTGGCGTTCCTCAACACTATCTTCAGGTCACTCTTGCCGAGGTCTGACAGGTTGTTCCCCTCGTCAACAATCATGAGGTCAACAAATCCAAGGATGGATGTCACGGGCGTCCTGAGCTCGTGAGTCGCCGTGACGATGAACTCTGATTTCATCTCGTCAAGCTCCATCAGCCTCTTGTTCTGTTCCTCGATGACCTCAAGGTACCCCTGAAGCTCCCTGTTTGCTTCATCGAGTTTCCGGGTCCTTCGTTCGACCTTGACCTCCAGGGTGTTATGCGAAGTCTTCAACGCCTTTGCCATGGTGTTGAAGGCCACCGCCAGTTCCCCGAGTTCATCGTCTGATGTGACTGGTATATTGACATCCAAATCACCGGTGGTCATTGTTTTTACCCCCTCTGTCAGCCTCGCGAGGGGGTCGATGAACATTCGGGAGAGGATTAAACCCGTGGAGACCGCCGCAAAGAATGCCAGGAGGAGGGTCATGAAGAGGGCGTTGATGGTTCGCTGGTACGGCACCAGGACCTCTCTCATTGGGACGATGTTGATGAGGATGAATCGGGCGTCGGGGCTGAACTGGTTGTACGAGATGAGGTTGCTGACGATGTGGTCCTGTTTGTTCTGAATTATCCCCGCTTTTCCAGTGAGAATTGACGTTGCCACCTGCGGGTAATCGTTCGCCAGGTTCTCATCAGTGCCCAGGTCCCTTCCCCATTCCTTCCCATCGTCGGGGTTCTCCATGTAGAAGCCTGTCTGGTCCACCAGGTAGGTGAGTCCTGGGATGGATGCCTCCTCGACTTTTTGGAGTACGGTCTCGGCGTAGACGTTGATGATCACGATGCCCATCCTGTTCCCAGACCCGTCGAAGACCGGTGTGGAGAAACGGATCATGGGCTTGTACGGGACCTCGACCTCGCCGTGCTCCACGTTCAAATCCAGGGGGGATGCATAGACCTCGTCAGGTCCCAGGCGCATGGTCTCTGTGAAGTAGTACCTGTCTGCCTTGTTCTGCAACTCGTCATCGTTGAGTATGCGGGGCGATGGGCCCTCCATGTCAACCCTTATGATCTCCTGGCCGCTTTCGTCGATGAACCGGATCTGGTCGTAGATCCCTATCGCGTCCGAGAAGCCATGGAAGAGATTTCCCAGCCTGAGCTTGTTTTGGGTTAACTCGGCCTCGTTTCCGGAGCCCTGGGTATCAAAGATGTTGACGAGGCTGTCTGATTTACTGAGAAAAAGCACGTCCTTCTCGATACCGACAAAGAAGGATAGTATGTCCTTTGACAGCATGGCCACGTCCACCTCGATCTCGTGTGAGGTCTGTCCCCCGACGTAGACCTTGGCGAGGTTTGAGGTGTACAGGCCCAGTATGGTTGTTGGAACTAGTGAAATTAAAAGGAAAATGAATGTAAGCTTTTGTTTGGTCCTCATTTTTCGTCTACCTTCTCCGGGACCTCTCACACACGTCCCGGCTTCTGGCATTGCAGCGTGGGGATTACGTCCTCCCTTATCTCTCCCGGCGCAAGACCCGCCGTTGGCGGGTCAGGCGATGACTCGATAGATTTTACGGCCGGACCAATATATTAGGTGTTAGTTAACCTATGTTGAATTAGGTCGAACATTAATACCCACTTACTCGCATTTTAAGACAAAACAACCATTATATCTAAATGTTTCTAAATTGACCCGATGGTCTCTGCGTCCCAGGAACACGGAGCACGCGATTCAGGTGGAGCAGCCTGGACCCCGTGGTGGTGGGGGATGACCAGGAGTCCCATGTGGTGGAATTCAGGGAGCCGTCGGGGCTCAAGGCCGACACGGTGTTGGGGTGAGCGTCTAGTGTCTCGACGCCAGTCTCTTGATCTCGTTCGCCAGCTGTTCGAAGGCTGTCCTGCGGTACTGGGTGTAGGCGTCGAATGAGTCCATCCTGGTGAATCTTTCGTCCCTCAGCCGCTGCAGGGTATTGACGTGACGGCTCTCGTCGGCGGACCAGGTCTCCATGAGGCGCTTGAGGCCGCTGTTCTCCTTCACGAAGCGGTTGGCCAGGATCTTTTTGGATCTCTCGATGGATTCTCTCTCAAGTTCCAGGTGTTTCTCTAGGCCCACGGTTATCTCTTGGCGGTCGTCCTCTCCGATTCCCTGGCCCTCCAGGATCTTGATGGCCATATCGAAGATGAGTATGTGTTTCCGGGAGTCCATCTGGAGTATGTGGAGGAGCCATTTGGCGGGTTCGCTGATGATGAGTGGGGAGGTCTCTTCGTACATCTCGACGAGTTTTTTCTCGGTCTGGATCTGCTGGTTGAGGAGGCTCAGGGCCTCGTTTTTCTCGTGTTCGGACAATGCGGGTACCGGTAAACGGTGGAGTTTGGTGGGTAATATAGATTCTCTCAGCTCGGCCTGCTCTTTCACCGGGGGTTTTACGGCCAGAGATCATTATTCCGTTGGACGAGGGGCAGAATAAGGAAACTCTGAAGCCGTTTGGCATAGTTTCCGGGGCGACGGTTAGGCTCGTTTCGCCAGCCATATTTAGGGAAAATCGGTAAAGTGGTGGACATCCCCGTTGAGCTTCATCAGTTGGAGTCAGGGTCAATGGTCAGGTTCCTCGTGGTTCAATGCCTTCTCGACGCGTATCCGTGACTCCAATGAAATGACCTGTATCTTTCTGGCGGTTGATGGAATAAAGAAAATCGATTAACGGGACAATAACTGGGCGTTGATACTCTTTACGTTGAAAGCGAGAACAGGGCCACTTCGCTGTTCAGCGGGAAAACCTTGAACGTTATGAAAAACGCGTCGTGTTTGGTCTTTGTGACCGTTGCCTCGGTCTCCTCCGAGCCACAGCATCCCTTCCCGCCGCAGTCTCCACACTTCATGCCGAGTGTTTAATCTGGGGCCGGATAAAGTTTCCCGTGCCAAGTTGGATAAAACATTCCCTGATGTTTATTTCGTGGAAACGTTTCCACAGTAACAGCCTTCCTTGATGTGGTCGTGACCGCAGGAGGGGCATCTGCCAGCGTCCCAGCCATCGCGGTGGGCCGCCCAGCGTATCAGGGGAAGTATTGCCTCCCTGAACTCAAGGCCCGCGTCCGTGAGCCTGTACTCGACCCTGGGCGGGATCTCGTTGAAGCTCTCGCGGCTCACAAGGCCCTCCGCCACTAACCTCTGGAGGGTATCGCTGAGGGACTTGGGGCTGATCCCGTTGAGCCTGGACTGCAGGTCCTTGAAACGCTGGACCCCGAAGTTTCCCAAAGAGTTCACTATCAGCAGGGCCCACTTCTTGCTGATGATGTCTATGACGCCCTTTACGGGGCAGAAGCACACTTGGTACATTACTTTACTCACCTATAGCAACTATAATGGTATAAACTTGATAGTATAAATACTTTCCATCGGGTAGTAATGTCCGGTGATACAATGCACAAGCAAGGATGCGGCGGCGACTGCGGCTGCCACGGAAGGAAACACTTTACAAAGGACGAGAAGAAGGAGAGGCTCCAGCACAGGGCGGAGTGCCTCGGGAAGGAGCTTGAGGGAATCAAGGAGGCACTGCAGGAACTAGAGGAATAGGCTAACTCTGGGCATGCGTGTATCGCAAGGTTAGACAATGTAAATCCAATCCTGAGCGTTATGACATGTTCTCGTACCCCTGATGAAGGTTTAATATTCGCTCGTCCCGAGAGGCTGTTATGGATTCTCAGGGCTTCAAGTTCGTCGCGCTTTTACGTGGCATCAACGTCGGCGGCAAGAACATCATCCTGAAGGGCCAGCTCCGCCAAGCCTTCGAGGACATGGGGTTCACCGGTGTCAGGACCTACATCCAGAGCGGCAATATCCTCTTCAGGAGTGTTGACGGGGACATTGATGCGCACACGAGAAGGATTGAATCAGTCCTCTCGGAGCGTTTCTCCTATAATGCCCGCGCCGTTGTCCTGTCTGAAGTGTACTTCAAATCAATAGTGAGGGAGGCCCCGGATGGCTGGGGAGTAGATGACGGGTTCAGGTATCGGATATTATTTGTTCTCGGTAACGCCACGCCGGAGGAGATCATGGGTCATTTTGAGATACCGGATAATGAGGTTGAAACAATTACCCTTGGGCGACAGGTGATCTATTCCAGTGTTTCTAAAACACACCTGGCTCGGTCGATACTGAGAAAACTAGCCGCAACGCCTTACTATCAACAGGTCACGGTTCGAAACCACAACCCCGTGAAAAGGATAAACAAGTTATTCGATGAAATCTAGGCTCCCTTCTTCCTGAGTTTTGCTCTAGCATTAATCGGCTGCCTTGTGTTTCTGGTATGGGTGAAAGAGCTTGGAAGAGTCATTGGTGAAGACAATTAATGCTGTTTCTGTTAACTTTGTAGAAAGGGGAGGTTCAAGATAGCGTTTAAATTGGCAAGTTCAAAACGATATATTCTATTTACCACTGAATTGGCTTATCAGGTGATGAACTGGTTTTGAGCGCGCCTGTGAAAGACACCGCTCACATCGATATATCGAAAATATGTTAGCATGTAAAATGTTAATAATGTTTTACATCAAAGATGGAGTTGATCTGAGATGAACGTAAGTAAGATTGGTGAATGGTTGGTGAACGGAGCTCGTATAATAGATCTGTCTTTGACGATAGACCCCGAGAAATCTTATTTCCATTTCCCAGTCAAAGAGGTGTATAACAGGGATGAGCCAAGCCTCAAGATTGAAACCGTGTCCACTCATGATGACGGCGTATTTTGGCAGAAATTTGAGATGAGTACTCAGGATTTTACGCATCTGGATGCTCCCAAGCATTTTGACAGGGATGGTCTAGCGAATCATGAGGTCCCAGTGACGCAGCTCATCGGAGAGGCAGTAGTAATTGATATGACCTACAAAAAGCCTGGGGAACAGGTCACGGCCAAGGACCTTGAAGACTCAGGAGTGTTGGTGCGTAAGGGTGATGTAGTCATCATACGCACGGACTGGACGGACAAGGCGTTCGGGACTAGAAGGTTCTGGAGCGACCAGATCGGACTATCTCTGGACGCTGGTGATTGGCTCGTGGAGAAGGGGATCAAAGCTTTAGCCACAGATTTTTACACGGATCCCCAGCCGGTAAAAGCCTGTGAGACGTGTGGAGCACTGCATAAGGTTGAGAGATCTGAGATACGAAATCATCACAAGTTCCTCAATAAAGGTATCCTGCTCATTGACTTTGTGACCAATTTGGGTGCCATTAAATGCGATCGGGTCATACTTGTCTATCTGCCGATAAAACTCAAGGGAACCGATGGAGCACCGGCGCGGGTAATCGCGATAGAAGAAGCCTAGCTGTACTCCCCCCATAATAGCGAAACAAGAACAAGTGGGGGTGGAACCCACACATATTTTCTGATATAATTATGGTTTTTATCCATAATTTAAAAAAAAATGCTTCTGATATATTTGAAAAAAGAGAAA
>CAYLJH010000119.1:0-6263 GCA_964383685.1 uncultured Candidatus Bathyarchaeia archaeon
TAGCTGCTCTCTGTGACGCTCTGGATTCCACTGATGGTGAGCCCCAGGGTGTCCGCGATCAGGTCGGCCTTGTCCGTGGCGTCGCCAAGTGCTAGGATGTAGGCAGTGTTCTTGAGCTCCTGCAACTTTGCGTCGCTCAAGCCGAAGCTGATACCGTCCATCCTGTTTGCGCCCGCGCCGCCCGCTGCATCGATGACATCTCCCACGATGTCAAGGTCCTTGACGGTTACCTGCACCATGTTTGTGACCGTGTACCCGAGGAGGACCCTTCCGTCCTCGGTCCAGTCGTACTGGGGGTAGACGCTGTAACTGGTGGTCTTGATATCGTCCTCGCTGATGCCAGCCTGCTTCAGTGCGTCGATGACAGCCGCCATTGACTCCGCGTTGTCAGCGATTGCCTCTGCCGCGCTGTCCTTTGTTACCTCGACTCCCATGTTGATGGTGGCCTCGTCTGCCGTTGCCGATGCCGTGCCCGCGCCTCCCAGGCTGATGGTTTTCTGTGTTGTCTCCTCTGAGAGGAGGGTTGGGGTTGCTGTCTCACCGTAGAGCGTGGGCACTCCCTGGCTCACACCTACCCCGCTGGGGTATCGGAAGCCCGATGGGAGGATTCCGTCCTGGTCAACCATCCCTGGCCTGTAAGCGATTATCACCCCTGCCAGTATGATGCTGAGGCAGATGGCGGAAACCGCGAAAGCTTGTTGATTCTTGTTCATTTTTCGTCAAGCCCCAAATAACATGCGGTGGATATATACCCATCAAATAGAACAGGCGTTCAAAGCCTTAGAACAGTCGGGGCTGGCGTTGAATGCCCCGGCCCTGGATGGTTAAAAATAGGAGGGAGCTACCTTTTCCCCGGCGTGGGGATATGCCAGTCATAACCCCTCTCGGTGACCACGTACTCGGGCCACGGCAGGTCTATGGGCGGGTTCCAACTCGGGTCAAGCTGGGGTGCCTCGTACTCGTGCTTGATCCTCTCGACCCACTCGTCCTTGCACTCCTTCAGCTTCGCAGGGTCCTCCGCCAGGTCCATCAACGTGCCGCTGATTGCCTTCGCGGCGGTGTAGATGGTCCTGTCGATGGGCCCCTTCACGCCTCCCAGGTAGAAGTGGGACCACCTCGGCAGCCTCTCCCCTGGGACCCTGATCTGCGGCCTGTAGACCTGTATCCAGACCCCTGGGCAGTGCCACTGGAACTCGACGTAGTCGTCGCTTCCGTGCTTTTTCTGGTGGCTTGGGATGCCGCTCCTCCACATCTTCTCCCATTCCTGGGGGGTGGTCAGCCCCTCGTTGTATGGCTCATCCTGCTCTGGGTGGCCCATGTTCCTCAACAGCTCGTTGGCGATCTCCTTGTCGCCGTCCGTGAACTTTGGCGCACCGATGAGCTCCAGGTTCTCGTATGACAGGTCCGCCAGTGCCCTGTTGAATAGCCCGGTCCTCTGTTTCGTCACCCACCTGGCCGTCATCTTCGTACCCGTCATCTTTGCCACGCTCTCTGCGTTGTTGAACAACACCTTTGCGATCTGCTCCTGCTGGGTCAGGCTGGGGCTCCTGAAAGCGTACTGGATGATGCCAATCTTGGGGGATATATTGTCCGCCGTCGCCTGACCCGCAGCCATCACGGCCTCGTTTATGGTCCACAGGCCGGTCCTGGGCAGCATGGCCTCCTTTGTGTACTTAGTGGTGGTGAACATCATGGCCACAGCGTCCAGCGCGCCCGGTGCCCGTGCGTTCCTCGGCAGGTCATCAGCGTATGCCATCCACTTCTCCGGCTCATCGCACTCAAACGTGAACGCCACGTTCCAGTAGCTGCCCCACTGGGTCTCGTACTGGACAGTCGTGTACGCCCTTGGGTGCCAGCCCACCATGGCGTCCAGCCCCTCGAAGCAGCCCTTTGACGCGAACCAGCTCTTGGCGCACACCTTCTCTGCGGGCGTCCCGAATACCTTGATGGTCCCCTCAATGCCGTGCTCCTCCATTGCGTGCTTCAGCGCGACTGATCCTGATAACGCCGCTACCCCGAGGGCGCTGTGTGGGTCAGAGTGCCCCGCCTTGTACGGGTTGGCAGCTGACTCGTACGGTACAAGGTCCTGTGCCGCCGATGGCGTTGCGTCATACTCTGTGTAGGTTGAGAGAACTGGCCCTCCCTCCCCCCAGGTGGCGATGTACGCCGTGGGCATGCCCGCTACCCCGTGCTCTACCTTGAATCCTTCCTCCCTGTGGAACTCCACCAGGGCCTTGGCTGATTTGTACTCGCGGAAACTGGTCTCCGCGTAGTTCCATATCAGGCTGTGGAAATCTGAGATCCTCTCGGCGTTGTCGTCTATCCACTTGAACGCCGTCTTTTTTGCCTCTGTTAACTTTGCCAAAATGGGCTCACGGTATCTACGTCCCGTTTATGGTATAAAACTGCTAGGAGAACTGGAATGAAATAAAAAATAAATAAAAATGGTGTGTTTATTTGACTTCTGACAGGACCTTTCGGGTCTCTTCAGGGAAGTCTCGGAGCAGGTTGTTCAGGACAACCTTGGCGACGTATTGTTTGAACCCGACCTCGTCATACGCGGCTGAGTAAATTCGCCTGTGTCCCCCCTTTCCTGTAATCTCCGTGTAGTTAAGCACACTCTCGTCTACCATGGCGTTAAGGAAATTGATGATTGATGCTCTGCTAATCGTCCGTTTACCGTCAAGATCCTCATTTACCTGCATCCATACGTCGCGGCTTGATGCGCCTTTGTTAATGCGCCATAGGTAATACAGTGCTACCTCTTGGTAGTCCTTGAGGACCATCGCTAGTCCTTCGTTAGATGTGTCAATAGTTAATGTCAGTTCTTAGTCACCAACGGTGTGAGATTAGAGACTCATACTATTTAAACCTTCATCTATTAATAATGGTGCAGAATGTAAAAATAAATATATAGATTATTCCAATTTATAAAAACACGGGCTTCGCATCCTCTCTTTTTGCCAATAGGATCGCCCATTTTATTGAGTATTATACTATATTAAACATAACCGTTTTTGAGAAGTCTTTTTATCCTCGCAGACATTGAAACTGAAAGGGTAATTCAATAGAATTAATGGAAAACCCGGGAAAAAGGAAGGCACTTTGATAGAAACCGAACGAGTCCTGCTTCTCATCTCCTCGACCCTTTTCCTCAGCTACCTCAGCGGAATCTTTTACAAGCGGACCAGAATACCCGACATCGTCTGGCTCCTCGTGTTCGGTATGGTGATGGGTCCGATCCTCAACTTCTTCGATGCGACGCTGTTCATGGACATATTTGACCTAATGCTCCTGGTAACCGTGGCGCTCTTCGCATTCAACACGGGGCTGAACTTCAACATACAACACCTCCTCGGGAACACGGCGCGCGCCTTCAACATGGCCATGATGAGCTTTCTGGCCACAACAATTACCGTGGGCCTCGCACTGAGCGTTGTACTCCCAAGTTACTTCAATTTCATAAATGGGCTCCTTCTGGGGGCAATGGTTGGCGGCATGGACGGCGTCTCGATAAGCGACCTTATCAGCAGCCTCGGGGCCGAGTCCAAGGAGATGGGGGTTTCCGGGGCCTTCCTCCAGCTAGAGTCAACATTCGCCGACCCCATCAAGGTGGTGGGCGTAGTAACAATCATCAAGATGGTCACCATCGCGGGCGCGGGGCCCCGGTCGGCAGCAAAGGACATAATCTTCACCCTCGTAACGGCGGCCCTGATAGGCGTCGGGGCCGGCCTCACGTGGGGTGAGTTTATCAGCAGGCTCAGGGACAGGCCGCTGAACTATATACTCACCATCGCCGCCCTCTTCCCCGTCTACGTGTTCGCCGAGATCATCAGCGGAGGTGGAGGCGGCCCCATCTCGGCCTTCCTGTTCGGCGTCGTCCTGATGAACTATGCCTATGTCACGAGGTCCCTTAACATGAAAAAGCGGTCCAGGATTGACAGACGCAAGATCAGGGAGTACCACGACGAGATCACGTTCCTGATGAAGGCGCTGTTCTTCGTGTACCTGGGCCTCATCGTGAAGCTTAACCCCGCCTTCATCGCGGTGGGGGGTTTCTTGACCGCCCTGATAATCGCCGTCCGGTTCATTACGGCAACCGTGGTGGGCAAACTTCAGGGCTTCCCCGACGAGCAGGTCATTTACACCAGGTACTTCTTCATCCAGGGAGCCGGCAGCCTCGTACTGAGCCAGTTCGTGACCAAGTACGACCCCAACTCGGTTTTCTTCCCAGGCGCAGAGGTTTTCACGAACCTTGTGGTCCCAATCGTTCTCATCTCAATAGTCTTCACATCGGTGGTTGCTCCCTTCCTCGCAAGGAAGCAGACCCAGCCCGCCATCCACGTCATCGATGAGGGATTAGACCCGGAATAGCAGGAGAAAACAGGGAAATCAAAAAAGAACGGGGAAGGGAGCTAGTTTAGGTACTTCGTGAACCAGCGGATCATGTGCTCAAGACGCTCGGCCCTGTGCTTTGGCTTGCCCGACCTGCTGAGCTCGTGGCTCTCACCTGGGAACCTGATGAACTCGGTCTCCACTCCAAGCACCTTCAAGGCCGTGAAAAGCTGCTCGCCCTGCTCCATGGGGCACCTGTAGTCCTCCTCGCTGTGGATGATCATGGTGGGGGTCTTGACGTTCTTGACGTGGTATATTGGGCTCTTCTCCATGAATGTGTCAAGCATGTCCCACCAGTCGCCTCCCAGCTCGGTCTTGCCGAAAGTCCACCCGATATCGCTGACGCCGTAAAAGCTCATCCAGTTGCTTATGCTCCTGAGGGTTACCGCCGCCGCGAACCTCGTTGTCTGGGTGATGATCCAGTTTGTCATGACGCCGCCGTAGCTGCCGCCTGTTACGCCCAGCCTGTCGGAGTCCACCCACGGGTTCGCCTCGATGACGACATCAACGGCCTTCATGAGGTCGTCATAGTCCTGCTCGTGGTAGCTGCCCGGTAGCCCGGCCTGGAAAGCCTCGTCGTAGCCGCCGCTACCCCACGGGTTGATGTACATCACCGCCCATCCCTGGGCTGCCAGTACTTGGAACTCGTGGTTCATGCTGTTGCCGTAGGCCCCTCTGGGCCCGCCGTGGATGTGTAGGATCATTGGATATTTCTTTGATTCATCAAAGCCCGATGGCTTGCACAGCCAGCCCTCAACGCTGTGGCCAGCGCTGCTGGTGAACGTGAAGTGCTCATGTCCCTGAATCTGGACCTTTTTCATGTATCCCTTGTTCAGGCGGGTGACCTGCCTTGACTTCTTGCCGTCCCATATCCAGAGCTCGATGGGCGCATCAGTCCTAAGCACCGTGTACGCGATCTTGCCGTCATCGCTGATGCTGAAGGACTCGACGCTGTGGGCAACCTCCCCTATGACCTTCTCCACCGGCCCGCCCTTCACGGGCACCCTGTAAAGGCTTGAGATGCCCTCGTAGCAGGACGTGAAGTACAGGTGATCCTTGTGCCAGGTGGGGTTGACGTTGGGGCTGCTCACCCTGATATCGCAGCTTAGCCTCGCACCCAGGTCCTGGTCGAAATCAGCGGTGAGGTTTCTGGACTCTCCGTCCTCCAGGACCCAGATATCGCTGACGGTGCCCGAGCCCGCGTGGTAATCGTGGCCTGCGTAGGCTATCATCTTCTTTCTCGGTGCGATACCTCCGATGCTCATCAGTGTGTCCGTGATCCTCTCCGGCTCCCCTCCCTTGGCGTCAACCCTGTAGAGGTACCATCGCCTCACAAGGTCGGCGTCCTCGTCGAGGTTGGCGTAGAACACGATGTTCTTCCCGTCGCCGCTCCACTGGGGATCCGAGACATCGAACTCGCCCTCTGTGACCTGCTTGGCTTTCCCACCTGATGCCTTGACGGTGAACAAGTGCTTCCTGGTGTTCTCGAAGAAGCCCTTGCCCTGGAACTTGTACACGATCCTATCGATGACCCTGACATCGCTGTCGCCCCTGTCAACCCTATCGACGCCGCTGACGAACAGGATGTTCTTGCCCTTGGGTCCCCACTGCGCTGACTCAACCCCGTCCTCGACATCGGTTACCTGTCGTGCCTCGCCGCCGTCAACATCCATGACGTAGACCTGTGTCTTCTTCTCGTCGCCCTTGGCGGGCGGCGTTGATGTGAACATGATCTGCTTGCCGTCGGGGCTCCAGCTGGGTCCCTTGTCCTTTCCCCTCCCGCTGGTGAACTGGTACGTCTTCTTTTCCTCAAGGTCCGCCATCCACAGGTGGTTGTGGTACGTGTCCTCCTCGAAATCCATCACGGT
>CAYLJH010000120.1:0-6191 GCA_964383685.1 uncultured Candidatus Bathyarchaeia archaeon
GTTGCATGGATCACCAGGAGCGCCGAGCTCAGGGGGGAACACGATGATATAACCAATGATTTTGACGAGATACTGAAGGAGGGAGGAGACGACGAGGCGATAACCAGTATCATCGTCAGGAGCTTGGCGTTCTACAGGGAGAATCAGGACAAGATAAACCAGCTGAAATGGGGCGGAAGGATCACAGGAGCGTTCTTGATAGCCACCGCTGTCCCCCAGATACTGGAACTGCTCGGCGGGACAGGACCCGTCGGGGGATTGATGGCCCTTGGACAGTGGTTCGCCGTCATCTCAAGCTTCGGGATCGGCGCGGCGGCGTGGTACGTTCCAGTGGTAATCAGGCGTTTCACCGAGACATGGGACGCGCGGCTCAGATTGGCGGATGACGCCAACGAGAAGCTGAAACTGATACTGGAGGACGCCGGTTGAAGGGAAAGCGGACCCTTTACGAGATCTACTGGGAGATTCTGACCTACGCCAGGAACCAGAAGACATCGACCAACATCATCCACAGGTGCAGCCTCAACAGCAAGATCGCCCAGGAGCACATCGGGTTCCTCACGGAAAAGGGGTACATCAGGAGGTTCGAGGAGGACGGCCAGAACTACCTGAAAACTACCAAGGACGCCAAGCCATTCCTTGACGCGTTCAAGGACATGTACCTTGAGTTGTTCAGCCGGGGACCGGAGTTCAAGCTGTGATTGTTTTCTGGTTAAATTATTAACCTAACCAGTAAAATACGTGGACACGCAGATTACTGAAGTTCTAAACATATTAGTGTCGTTCTCGTTAAATTGAGACGCGTGTTTCGATGAGTTTCCTCAGTTTATCGTTGTCGCTACCCGTGTAGACTATGATTTTGCTGTTGAATATGAGAACGCCATGCGCCTCAAGGTAATCAAGAGCCGTCTTGAATGTCTGATACTCAACCTTTCTGGGTAGACTCCGATAGAGTTCCATCCTTGTTGGATGCTCTTCAGACCCCATGAGCGTAGTCTCAACCATTAACAGGGTCTTGAGGCTGGGATTATGACCCACCATCACAGTTCACCGATTGGTTACAACTTAGATCATCAGATAAACTTATGTGATAAATTAACAGACCCAGTCAGAAACACGTTTAAAATATCAATCTTGAACCCTTTTTTAGCTGCAGGCTCTATTTTTGCAGGTAGTCCCGTAGGGGCATCCCTAGATAACCTGTCTATTTCACCTCTTCTACCTTGACCCCTCTCTTCCCCAGCTCGGCTATCACGCCCTCGGTGAACTCGGGTTTCCTGGCAAGGCTCTCAGGCGTCAGCACGCCCTTCCCGGCTATCTTGCCTTTTGCCATCATCGCAGCCACTATGGCCGCCGTGTATCCTGTGGTACGTGCCATGGCCGAAACGCCCGTCTCGTGGTTGAAGTAATCGACGAGGCGGTACTCGTAGGTCTTCTCCTCCCCGCCTAACATGCCAGACACCTCTATCCTCATGGCCAGCAGGTCACCTACTTCAGGCATCCAGAGGGTCCTCTCGAACAGCCTCGCGGTGACGTACTTGGGTGAGACCTCGCCCACCAGGGTCTTCACCGGCTTGTCATCGAAGAAGCCCAGGTCCCTGAGTAGCCTGATCTTCTCAACGTGCCCCGGATACCGCAGGGTCTTCTCCCACATGCTCTCAACGCCCTCGATGGAGTCGGCCAGCGTCCTGAGGCCATCCGTGTAGAATGATTCCAGGGTCCCAACACCGGGGAACTCGATCTCCTCCAAGCCACTCAACGCGGGTACCGTGACCTTTTCCCCGCCCTTGATGATGCTGACATCCCGGACGTACTCGTCAACAAGCCCGTCCGCAGACCAGGTGATGGTGTAACCAAGGGGTGGTACTGGTTTCTCTGGGATACCTCCCACCATGAAATGGGCGGTCTTGACAGTGTCCAGCCTTGAGGCGGCGTAGCCCACGAGTATATTGGACAAGCCTGGTGCCACTCCGCAGTCAGGGACAACAGTTACCCCCTTCTCCTTGGCCAATGCGTCCAGCCCTAGCGGGTCCTCGACCGTGTAGGATATGTCCACCATATTGGCCCCCGCCTCTATCGCTGCCTTGATTGACATGTAACCGTAGTCGCCTGGGAGTGCCCCCAGTACCATGTCGTACCCTTTGATCTTCCCCACCAGGTCATCGTAATCAGTGGTGTCGATGGTTACCCATTCAGATCCAGGGATGGCTGACGCCGCGTTTTTCGCCCTACCCTCATCGATATCAGCCATTGTTATCTTCGCGCCCTCGACGCTTGATGCGAACTCCCTGGCCATGATTGACCCAATTTTCCCGCTACCTAGAACAATTACCTTCACTATGACTCACAGGTAAAATCATGGCGTGAGCCCCTTTTGATATTTTCCAAAGAAAAAGGAGGATTAGTCCTTTGGCTCCGGGTCCCTCCGGAGGGAACCCGCCGCGCAGTGGATTGAGCCGCTGTTCATGGGCCAAACCAGGGTAGGAATATCGACCTCGACCACATCGACGCCGATGCTCTCAAACCATTTAGTCGCCTTGGGCACGCCTGACGGGACGAGGATCTTCATGGGCTCAAGCACCACTCCCGTCTCCGGGCCAACCGGTGTACCCTGGTCGATCCTGCAGATGTCGTCTGGTGGCACGTGGAACTTCCAGTCCATCTCGGCCTTCAGCCACTGCAGCAGGAACGGGTCAAGCCACTTGGGGTTTGCAACTGATAGGTGCCTGTCCACCATGCAGTAGTGGGTCAGCTGTGGCCTTGGCCCCCAACCCGGCAATACCCTGACATCAACCTCGGGGTCCTGTGCCTTGACTATGCTCTTGAACTGCTCAAGCCCATTGTCGTTCGCCCTCCATACCCCTGGGTCGCTTGTGTTAGCCCTCGGGTAGTGGACGGTGACCAGTACGTGTTTCTCGTCGTGCCAGCCGATGTTCCCGCCCTCTGCCATGCCGTTGCCGGTGATCATACCCACCACTGGGCAGCCTATCTCGGCCAAGGTCTGGAACGTGGGGACCTCCTCGCCCTTCCTGATGCTGTCGTACATCCTGAGGACGACCTGGCCGTACACCGCTGCGTGACAGACATCGTCAGTGTATATGCCCTTGACCGTGTAAGGCGGGTCGTATGGGTCAGGCTTCCTCTCAACCACCTCGACGCCCTCGTCCCTGTACGCCTTGGCCAGTGTCTCGTAGTCAGCGTTGAGCCTCGTCAAGTCCTTTGGCTTCCAGCTCATCCTCCATGCCCCGAGGTCGCTGCTGTGGGGCGGCCACGGCGTTGGGGTCCCGACGCTCAGGAACTCCTTCCCCGGCCTGTGAAGGAGCACGGTCCTCAACTTGCCTATTGATGTGTTTGCCTTCCACTTCTTGCCCCAGTACTTTGGCATCTCGTCCTCGAACTCGGTGAGTTCCTGGGGGTGGTACTTCATGTACTGCTCGTGGAGGTCAAGCCCGGTGTTCTCCTTGAAATGGTCTTCGCTCATAAAATCAATGAGAGAGAGGCGGGATGGGATAATAAAACTTGAGAATGAGCTGTTGCCAGGCCGGGTTGCACCCCACTCCGTATCATATATACGTCACGCCGCGTAACCAGAACCGATATCATAGATGGTCAGTTGCGATCTCTGCGGGAAAGAAGAGTACATGCCGTTCCGCTGCAGGTACTGCGGTAGTTATTTTTGCGCGGAGCACAGGCTGCCCGAGATGCATGACTGCACCGGGTCGTACCAGCAGAGCAGGTCAACAACGGGTAACAGCCAGTTCACGGCCACTGGTTACAGCTACAGGCCGATAAGAAGGGCCACCAGGTACGGATTGTTCGGTCAGAACGAGCTCAGGGACCTTGGCATCGGGCTTGGCGTTATCCTGCTAGTCATGCTATCAAGCTACTGGCAGTCATTCTTCACGAGCCCCGTCTTCATGCTGGGAGTGGTGCTGGTCTACGGGATGGCGTTTATACTCCACGAGCTTGCCCACAAGTTCTCGGCGCAGACGCTGGGGTACTGGGCAGAGTTCAAGATTAACCAGCAAGGACTGATGATGACGCTGCTCTCGCTCATTTCCCCGTTAAAGATCATCGCACCGGGTGCCGTGATGATAGGCAACATCGCCAGCTGGAGCCACTACGGAAAGGTGGCGTTGTCGGGGCCCGTCACCAACATAGTGCTGGGCAGCCTGTTCTATGTCATGAGCCTGTTCACGGCTCCTATGACATACTGGGGCGCGATAGCCAACGTCGGCATGGGAATAAACTCCAGCCTCGCGTTGTTCAACCTGCTCCCCTTCGGGGTCTTCGACGGTGCCAAGATCATAAAGTGGAACAAGTACGCCTGGGGGGCCACCGTGGTAGCCGCCGGAATACTGTATTTAGTTGCATAACAGGCAACAGTGTTACTTAATTACCCGTGACTAGATACTCAGCACCGTATGATCATAAGTCCTGGCCCGGCCTCCGTCGTTCTCGGAGAGGCCATAGCCAAAGAGCTTGGTCTTGAACCTCAACTTTTGAGCCACCGCCTATTCCCCGACGGGGAGACGTACATACGTTTCCCGGAGTCAGTCAAGGGCGAGGTCGTGGTGCTGGTCCAGACCACCGCGCCGAACCCGGACAGGAAGCTGATGCAGCTTCTCATCATGGCAAGGACCGCAAAGGACCTTGGGGCCGAGAGGATAATAGCGGTTATCCCTTACCTTGCATACGCGAGGCAGGACAAGCGGTTCCTTGAGGGCGAGGCATTGAGCTTTGACATCGTCCTGGGCCTGCTTGAGTCGGCCGGGGTGAACGACACGGTCCTCATTGATGTCCACAACAAGACCGCCCTCAAGAAGATCAGAGATAATCACGATATGAGGATACACAACCTGACGGCAATCTTCCACCTTGCCGAGTACCTGAAGGAGAACACCTACAAGGGGGCTTACAGCCTGTCCCCGGACCTAGGGAGGTCGGAGCTGGTAAAGAAGGTCAGCAAGGTCATGGGGGGAGGGTTCTCTTTCTTCATGAAGGTGCGTGACAGGTACACAGGCAAGACCACAATGAAGGTCAAGAACCTGGACTTGGAGGGAAAGGACGTGGTAATCTTCGATGACATCATCAGCAGCGGGGGCACCATGGCAAGGGCAATACAGGGGCTCAAGGACCAGGGGGCCGGGAAGGTTGCGGCAGTATGCACCCACGCTCTGCCGGTGCCTGGGGCCAACGAGAAGCTCAAGAATGCCGGGGCGGACATGATCGTGGCCACGGACAGCGTGGAGTCCATATACGAGACGGTCTCGGTGGCAAAGCTGGTCGCTGATTTCCTCAGGACCATCTAACCGATACCTATTTCCCACACCTGTTGTTTACTGATTCTAGCAAAATGATAAGTAGTAAAATCAGGTTGAAGGTGCAGTCCGTTCGCAGCGTTAAGGACCCTGAGAAGAGGGAGGCTTTCCAGATCGATTTCGTGGAGGTCAGGAGCAAGCCGCCCATGATTATGATGAGCAACCCGGACGTGCCAAACGAGATCAACCAGATGGTGGTACAGGTGACAAAGAGCTTCCAGGGAATCATACCCGGCAGCGGGGATACCACCTACGAGCAGAAGAAGCTGACGCTGATACTGACAGGCGAGGAGCTAGAGAGCCTCAACATGAAGCCCTACCCGAACCAGATGTACGAGATGGTCATCAGCGACAAGAGCCTGAGTTTTAAACAGATTTTACTTTAACCTTAAAAAACCTCCATTCCTGTTTAATTCATGGAGTCTTATGCCAGATCCAATTGATATCCAGGGCAGCGAATGGGCGGAACAGGTAGAGGCGGAGGAGCGCCCAGTTATGGTTGAGTACTGGCACCACAAATGCACGGTCTGCAAGCAGATGAAGCCAGTCTACGAGAGACAGCCCGAGATATTCGGGGAAGAGATAAAGTTCGCACGGATGAACCTGCTGGAGTCAAAGGAGAACAGGAGGTTTGCCATCAGGGGAGGCGTCAGGAGCACCCCCACGTTCATCCTCTACTGCCAGGGCAGGCCGGTAGGCCAGATCATCGGGTTCAAGAGGCCAGATGATTTCACAGAGGAGATAAGGAAGCTTTTGGACAACGCTGAGAGCTGCCTGATGGCAACGCCCCTGGATGAGGAGTAACTTTGTACGAAATAACAACTAAAACTGTTAAATAGGACTATTACGGCTACACATTTGGATAGTATT
>CAYLJH010000121.1:0-6178 GCA_964383685.1 uncultured Candidatus Bathyarchaeia archaeon
CGGCGTGTTCAGGCTGGCCGAGGCGTTCCACTCCAGCGGCGTCATCGCCGTTGTAATCGCCGGCCTGATACTTAACTACAGGTGCAGGAATCACGGAGGGATAGGCGAGAAGGGTGAAGAGACCCTTGAGATCATGTGGGAGTTCGTCGGGTTCATTGCCAGCAGCTTTGCCTTCATCTTCATAGGCGTGAGCCTTGAGGTCCAGCTCCTCGTGACTTATGCCGTCCCCATTATTGCCCTGAGCATAGTGAGCATGATCTTCAGGTTCCTAATGACCGAGATCATAGCCAGATTCCTTGAAAAGTACCGAGGCAAGCGGATACCATGGAACTGGAGGATTGGCATGACGTGGAGCGGTCTCAGGGGGGCCGTGTCCGTAGTCCTAGTTCTGGGAATCACTGGAGTCAACTTTGCCAACGAGCAGCTACTGCTGGCATTGACGTATGGGATCGTGCTAGGCACAAACCTCATCCAGGGCTTGACCATGCCCTGGATAATTAACAGGTTCAGGCTCTACAGCTCATCAAGGGCACCTAGACAGCCCGAGGAAGAACAAGATGACAACGTTTTACCAAACATTGCCGGTTAATGTTTATAATGCGCCTTAACCCACCGATTCTTGGTTGTCATGTCAGTAGCTGAACGATTACACATGCTCTCGGACCTTGAGGAGAAGTACGCCATCGAACTCGACAGGGAGTACCGTGGCTACGGGAACGAGGTCGTCAGGGAGCTCATTTTATCCGTCATGGTGGACAGCAAGAAACACGCGGGTCTCTACAAGGCCGCTGCTTACATCATGGAAGGGAGGAGCCTTGCCATCACGGAGGTAGAGTTCGTGGAACTGGAGAAACGCCTCAAGCGCCACATCGAGAAGGAGAAGGAGATGCTGGACGCCGTCAAGGTGCTCCTGGACGAGGTCGATGACGATAGGGTAAAGAAAATCCTCATCAAGATATACGATGATGAGTTGATGCACCACCCATTCATGCAGACCTTCCTCGATGTGGTACTCAAGCGTGAGCTCATCTCGGAGCAGGATATCTGGGACATGCTCTTCAGGGACCTGCCCACCCATGGTCACGTAGCCGATCCCTACGTCGGCAAGGATTACGGTCCTTAACTTTTTTTGGGTATCTTATTTTATAGTTGACTTTAGATTCGTCGTTTTTTAGGCTCAAGTTGCAGATTTTTTTCCATATACTTTATCATGAATAAACTAATTATGCCTAAAAAAATAAATGTTTTTAAACTAAAAAATCCAGAAAATCAATAGGATGTCAGAACGCAAGTACAAATACCACACGGTAAATCTCCCAGAAAGTCTAGCAAAGAAGATCGAGGAGGTTATTGAGAGTGGAAACCACGGATATACCAGCATACCCGATTTCGTCAAATCGGCGGTCAGACGTTACCTCCGGGACTTGGGCTACCTGGTCTAACATAATCAACAATCAACTGGCGTTTTCAAAGCCAGCCCCGCCCAGGTGTCGTTATTTCCATAACTAGACCAAAACATTCTTAATATCGCTAGCGTAATAACGAACCATGCCAGAATGCAGGTCATGCGATAAGGAGCTTGTAGAGGACTCAAACTTTTGTCCCCATTGCGGGTTCAGGACGGATAAAGGAGAAACCGAGAACGTAAAGACCCCCGTTGACAGACGCCCTGAATGGGAGCAGGACGTGGACCTAGCCATACAGAACGCACAGAAGCTCATGGAGGAAGCCTTCGAGGCGGCCAAGAAGGGGCTCCAGCAGGTCAAGGCAGAACTAGAGAGCGAAGTGGGCAAGGTCAAGAAGATAAAGATCCGCAAGGGACCCGTTTTCTGTGCCAAGTGCGGGGCCAAGAACCCGAGCGACTCCGAGTACTGCACAACGTGCGGCAAGCACATCCACGGCTAGAGCTGGGATATAACCTCGTCCCTGAAACGGCCGAGGTTCTCCTTAGCCAACTTTACGTCCCCTGTGGGTCTCACAAATATTATCATCGTGTCCACTCCCATGTCCTCTGCCTTTCGAAACTTTTCTACCAGCACATCAGTTGTGCCCATGAACATGTCCCGTTTCACGTCCTCCACGGGTCTCCTGAATCGCTCGGCCGTTGCCCTCGCTCCCTTATCGTACTCCTCCGCTGAGCCATAGTGCCAGACCATGTGGTCGAAGCCGCTGAAACCGAACTCTTCCAGGGACTTGCCGTACCTGTCAAGGACTGGGTCCAAGAGACCCTTGACGCCCCTCAACGCGCCCAGGCCACGGCCAACGCAAAGCACGTTGACTCCGTCGGCGTACTTCACCGCCGCCCTTACTGTCCTGGGCTTGCTGCCTCCCACGATTACTGGCATGGGCTGCTGCAAGGGTAACGGGTAATTGTAGGCTTCGTCTAGCTTCCAGTACTTGCTCTTGTAGCTGAACTCTGGGCTTTGGGTCATTCCTTTTATTATCTTGATGGTCTCGATGAGCAGGTCCACCCGCTTCCATCCAGGGGGGACGCCTTTCCCGTTGCCTGTGAGGTCATATCCCTCGTACTCCTTCTTCATCCACCCCGCCCCGAGGATGGTGTCGTACCTTCCCTTGAACAGGTTGTCCAGTGTACTGATTGTCTTGGCGAGGTACGCAGGGTTCCTCAGGCCGTTAAAAATGGTGATATGACCGAGCCTGATCTTCTTTGTCTGGACGCCCACGGCAGCCAGGGTCGTCATGGCCTCAAGGAAAGGCATCTTCTCCTCACTGAACAATCCAAGGACGTGGTCGTTGAGGTACGCGCCGTGGAGCCCGAGCTCCTCAGCGTGCTGGGCCAGCTCAACCATGCCATCATAGGTAATGCCCGGTCTAAGGAAATAACCAAACTTCATGCCCGTATGGTAGCCCCACGCCATTTTGAGGTTTACCACCCATGATAATAATTCATAACGGAGAGAGCATATTGTGATAGCGATGAGCGTTCTGTGCAGCGGCAGCTTCGTGGCCGATATCATGATCCCAGACCTGCCCCACATCGGCCCGCCAGGCAGCCTGATATACGCCCCCAAGGGCATCAAGCTCAGCCCCGGTGGGCACAGCGCAAACGTTGCAATAGACCTCGCGCAACTCGGGCTGAGCTCCGTTCACGCCGTGGGCAGCATCGGGAACGACATGATGGGTGGCTTCATGGTGGACCAGCTGGAATCAAGCGGGGTCAAGGTACACGCGGAGATCCAGGAATCCACCACGGCAAAAAACGTTGCCCTGCTGGTGAGGGGCGAGGACAGGCGCTTCATAGCCGAGCTTACCGCTAATTCCATGCTCACCACCAGGTTCCTACTTGATGCCATTGAACGGGTTTCACCCAGAGTCTTCTATCAGGGCACCCTTGGAGGTTTACCGGATATAGAGAATAATATCCCCAGGATTCTGGCAAAGGCACACGAGAAGGCGGCGATGACCGTCCTTGACGTTATCATGCCGACCAATGGATGGAAGTACCTTGAGGAAGCCTACCAGGGTGTCGATATCTTCCACTGCAACATACAGGAAGGCACATCGTTGACGGGGTTTACCGATCCAATGGATATGGTCGATTACCTGATCAACAAGGGCATAAGGCTGGTCATTATCTCCGACGGTGGGAAGGGAGTTACGGCCGGAACCGGCGATATCAGGGTATTCATGCCCGCCTTTGCTGTCCCTCAGGAGGACGCAACGGGTACCGGCGATGCCCTCTGTGCTGGGATTATCAATGCCATTATTGGAAAAAGCGTGGGACTTGACATGATCAACGATCCAGATATCCTTGTTGCCCTACTGCTCGCAGGGCAAGCGACTGGCGCTGCCTGTGTTACCGGAGTGGGCGCTACCACCAACGTGAGACCGGAGATCATCAATAGAATAATGGAAGACAAGGGCAAAGTGTTGGATGGCACAGTGGTGTCTAGGAGATGAGCGCAAGAACGTCAACTGGGATCCCTCCGTTGGACCGGCTCCTGGGCGGCGGATTCCACTCGGCCGCCATCAACCTCGTGTACGGGGAGCCTGCGGTAGGAAAAACGACTCTCACCTTAAACACAACCCTCCACCATCTTAGGTCTAACAGGTCCGCTAAGGCGGTCTACATGGATGTTGATAACAAGCTCAACGTGGGGCGGCTTCAGCAGCTCACGGGCGACAGGGACGACCTGCTCAAGAGGCTACACCTGTACACTCCAGAGAGCTTTGACCTCCAGTCCTTGACCTTGGAGTACCTCCCAGAGCTGGGACCCGAGGATATCGTCATCATTGACAGCATCACCGGCCTATACCGGGGAGAGACCGAGGACACCGAGAAAACGTTTCAGGTCAACAAAGAGCTTAACCGTCAGGTTGGGTACATCTTGGAGATAGCTAAAACCACTGGTGCAACAATGTTACTCACGGGTCAGGTCAGGAGCGTAATGGACACGTCACAGATAGAGCCAGTGGCACCTAGGCTTCTGCGTTACTGGAGCAGCACCATCCTGAAGCTGGAGAAAACATCCACCGGCTCCAGGCAGGTCACGCTTGAGAAGCCGCTCGGTATCAGGGTCCCTATTATCCTCACCATCAACGAGTCGGGTATAGTGGAGGTGGACGATTGATAGCAAAAATCATCAGCACAATTATCCTTTTCCTCCCGTCTTACGTTGCTAACAGCACACCCGTGGTCCTTGGAGGTGGCCCGCCTGTGGACGGAGGCGCGTCGTGGACAGACGGCAAGCCAATACTAGGCACAAACAAGACGATAAGGGGAACCATCACCGGCGTCTTGGCGGGGACCATCATCGGGCTCATACAGGGAAACCTCATCGGTGGGTTCGCCCAGTCTACGGGGGCGTTACTGGGGGACCTCATCAGCAGCTTCTACAAGAGGAGGCGGGACTATGCCCCAGGATCAAGCATGCCAATCATCGACCAGCTGGACTTTATCTCGCTTGCTGTGGTCCTGAGTTACCCGTTCCAGCAGACCGATTTGCTGTCCGTGGCGGTAATAATGGTGATAACTGTGCCGATACACTATGCGGTTAACTATATCTCTTGGCTGATGAAGCTGAAGAAAAACCCCTGGTAACAGTGGGCCGTAAATTTGATTAAAAAATTTGTAACTTGTAGAAATGTTTTGTCCATGATTGTGGGGTGTTTGAATGATGTCTATTTCTTTTCAACTGTTGTTTGTTGAGAATATTATTAGGGGTTCACTGTTCTACGATTTCGAACGACTGTTCAAGTCTGTGGGTTTAAACAAACGTAACCTATATAGAGTGATTAAATAGATCAAATGTAAACCAATTCAAGGTGACGACGATGGGAGGGAGAGCTTAATGTCTAGACAGAGCAGGCGCAAGATGCTTGCGGCACAGGAGACCATAGCGAACCGCATCGTTGAATTGGCCAAGCGCAAGGACATGACCGTGTACCAGACCGTCAACGACATTCTAGAACAGGCCCTCAGGGTGGAGGAGCTGGGCATGAGCCTCAGCCAGGTCGTTGACGAGAGGTGGATGCTTGAGCGGGCGCAGGAGACGGGTTTCACTTTCACTATTGAGCAGCTTCTTTACCGCATCGTCGATGATGCTTACGAGGAGGACTCTGAGAAAGCTTCCAAAGTCTGGAGGGAGATGGGTCACTGGTACGGAAAGTTCTACCAGGCCAAACATGAGGAACCCATAGACGCGTTCAAGGAGGCCCTAGAACTGTTCACCCTGGGCTCAAGTGAGTATACCCTTGAGATATCAAACCGTGAGATGGTCTTCAGCCTAATAGGGGAGAAACTATCGATTGGGTACCTTGAGCTCTTCAGCGTCTTCGTGGAGGCGCTTTTCTCCGTCCTGGGTTTCGAGGTCAAGGAAAAGGAGATCAAGGGCGGCATCATCAAGATGGAGCTGAGCCAGTAATGGTCGAGAAACTACTCGACGATACAAAGCTCGTTAAAATCCCGAAAGCCCTGGCAACCCAAGCAAAATTGATTGCAGGGCGACTGGGTACGGGGTTATCCGAATATACTGAAGTGGCGTTGTCACAGGCTCTAAGAGTTGAAGATATGGGCTCCAACCTTGAGGAAGCCGTCGATACTTTTCAAGTCGTCAACGTTCACAAGGGTGCTGGCTTGGTCACCCTTCCCAGGAACTCTCTTACCAGAATAATTTCAATGCTACCCGATGACGCGGTAGCGGTGCTACAGGAGGGG
>CAYLJH010000122.1:0-6170 GCA_964383685.1 uncultured Candidatus Bathyarchaeia archaeon
TTCAAGGCGGACCTAGACCAGAGAATTGAGATCGCGGTGAGGGCCATCCAGCTTGGTGCCGATTTTGAGAAAATCAGCAAGAGCCTGGGGTGGAAGGAGTTCGAGGAATTGGTGGCCAGGGTATTCAGGGAGAATGGCTTCAACACCAAGAGCAGGTACAGGTTCCAGGCCCAGGGAAGGAGGTGGGAGATTGATGTGCTGGCAACCAGCTACCCCTACATCGTGTGCGCCGAGTGCAAGCACTATACCTCAGGTATGGGTAACAGGACCGCGAGGAAGATAATCGAGACCCACATCGAGAAGACGGAGGTAATGAGCGAGCACATCGGGGAGCTCGCAAAGAAGATTGGCGTCCAGAACTGGAAGAACGCGATCCTGGTCCCTATAACCCTCACCCTTTCACCGACAAAGATGAACATCTACAGGAGGGTCCCCAGTGTATCGGTGTTCATGCTCCCCAGCTTCCTGTCCGAGTTCCCCGGCTACATGGAGAGGATGACGTACTACCAGGTTGATATACCGGAGTTCAAGAAGAAGCCAAAACAGCTCAGGCTTGGGTGAAAACACCTAGCAATGGAATAGACTATCCGGGTTAGCCACCTAACGATTATTTATTCTCACTTCATCGGGTTCGAGCAAAAACCTCCTATTCTCCTCTAGTGGAATTGGGTTCGAAACCTGTTGCACCCGTGTTTGTAAAATTTTCTTTTCAAAAATGATTAAATCTTGAAACATTGTAGCCAGAATCATGAAGATGGCATCGGTTAGCTCGGTCTTTGTTATAATATTACTCATTGGTCTTGGGGCGGCATACGTAGGGATTCCCACAACTGAACCTTCTCAAGTAGACGAGACTGTCCCGAACCTTGTCAGCATTGGAGTGATAACCTCAACCACCAATAAATACCAGATATACAAGCCATACATCAGGGACATCATTGAAAGGGACGTGAACGATTACGCGGAATCTGTGGGCAGTCCCATCAGGTTTGAGTTCGTTATCGAGGATGCCGAGGGACACGCCGCGATTCACCTTGAGAAGATGCAAGCGTTCAATTCCATGAACATCAGCCTCGTTTTGGGCGGAATGTGGAGCAGCCAGGCATGTGCATCCCTCTCGTATAGTAACAACAACGACATGCTTATGGTGAGCCCCAGTAGCACTTCCCCGCTCAAGGCGATTCCCCAAGATAACCTCTTCAGGTTAGCTCTTACAGATTTTAAGCAGGCACCGGCAATGGTGAGGGTTCTAGAGAGCAAGGGAGTCTCCGCCGTTGTGGTTATTCAGAAGGGGGGACTCTTGGGCTGACGGCATAATCGAGGAGTTCCAGTCGCTCTTTGAAAACGGTGGCGGTAAAGTTATTGATAGTATACGGTACTCGGCCGAACTCACTACGTTCGAACAATACCTAAAAACAGCCGAGGACTCGCTGGCTGAGGCGGTTGATGAATATGGTTGGGAAAATGTGGCTGTCCAGCTGTTTAGTTTTGACGAAGCAGTGATGATGCTCCAGGAGGCAAGAGGTTATCCAACACTGTACAACGTTACTTGGTATGGCTCAGATAGCACTAGTCTATCAAGTCGTATCGCGGATGAGGCACCGGAAGAGTCCGCCCACCTAGGACTCTATGGGCTCCGCCCAATATTGCCTGAGAACGAGGAGACTGATGAGTTTCTCACACGTTTTCAAGAGGCAACAAACACCACCTGTGATTTCTTCACTGCAACAAGCTATGATGTAGCGATGTTACTCGCCAGGTCTGTGATTGAGGCGGGGAGTGACGATGTGGAGGCGGTCAAGGAGGCATTTAGGGAGGTCTCGTATGACTATGTGGGCTTGACTGGGCTGTGTAGGCTGGACGAGGCGGATGATAGGAACTCCAGTATTTATGCCATTTATGGGTACGCCGAGGTAAATAACAAAGTTGACTCATACCAATTTGGGATCGTAACCGAGAATAATGAGATAACATGGTTCGAGGAAATGATAGGCACATAGAACGCGGGTCCAGGTTGAAACCGTCCGCAAATTCAAGCGAAGCCTATAGTCGAACCGCGCATCAAATTGTTATGAATGAAAAAAGGTAGTTGAGAACGGGTGCGTGTATCTCTCCCGGGCTACCCATTATCCAGCAAAACAAGTGCAAATCAAGTTTGGTTCAATTCGTTCGATATCAGATAGTTTGATTTTGGAACCCGTGAGTTTAACCAAGGCTAATTATTTTGGAGTTTTTAGGCATGCTAAATGATAACCCTTTAAGGCACAACTGGAGTGCAGGGGCATGGACAAGAAGACTTCGGCGTTGACCGCGATAATAGGCGGGATATTCATATTCGCGCTGAAGCTGTTCACATGGTATATCTCTGGCTCCATCGCACTACTCTCAGATGCATTAGAGTCCATCGTCAACATCATCGCGTCTCTGATGATGTACTGGAGCATCAGGGTCAGCGAGAAGCCGCCGGACAAGTCCCACCCTTATGGTCACCAGAAGGTGGAGAACATATCATGCGCCGTGGAAGGCGTGCTAGTCCTCTTCGCCGCACTGCTCATCATACAAACCGCCTATGAGAGGCTAAACAACCCCGTTGAGCTGGCCAGCGTTGACCTCGCATTGTTCCTATCGTTACTGGCCACTGCAGGAAACGGCATCCTGTCATGGAGGCTCATGAGGGCCGCGGAGGAGACTGGCAGCCTGGCCCTTGAAGGGGACGCAAAACACCTTCTATCAGATGTCATATCATCGGGGGCAGTGGTCATCGGCCTGTTCATAGGCCAGATGCTTGAAATCCCCGTGCTTGACCCGTTGATGGCCCTGGCGGTCTCGGTACTGGTGATAAAAATGGGTGGCGAGATGGTCTACAAGGCTAGCCGCGGCCTCATGGACGAGTCATGCCCCGAGACCGAGGAAAAGATACGCGCAGTGATAGATGACCACCAGCACCAGTTCATCGATTACCATGACCTGAAGACGAGGAAGAGCGGCGACAAGGTCTACGCAGAGCTCCACCTCAGCGTGGACGGGGAGATGTCAGTCCAGGAGGCCCATGATTTCACGGACCACCTTGAGGAGGACCTGGCGGAAGAGGTCCCTAACGTGGAGATAACGATTCACGTAGAGCCAAAAAACTAGGGCAGAACTTCATTTAGAGCTGAGTTATCAATGAGACTTACAAAAGAGACGGGCTTTTCAAACACTGGCTGAGCCATAACACTTCCACTAGAAATCATGGGTTCTGGTGGCTCAGAGGACACAGGAGTGTTCACGGCATTGACGTTCAGCGTTGAGAGGAACAGGGTGATTACAACTGTCATGTTGACCACCCTCATAATCTTCCCCCTGAGCTTCATGAAAGGTTACCATTGTAAAATAGTTAAAAAGAACGCGGTGGAACGATCTGGAATGAACGTTCACAAGAAAAGGGGATTATTTGAGCTCGACGTGCTTCGCGAACTCTTCGGCTTCCTCGGCGAGGTCCAGATCGACCATCGTGGCCTTCGTGGGGATGCCCCTCTCGTCCCAGCCACGCTTGTCGTAGTAGCTGGATAGCAGTTTGTCGTAGCTCTCCATGTCCAGGTGCTTTCCGGCTAATGCCCCCTCTGTGAGCGGGTGCTTGAACCACCTCACCGGAGGATAATCCATCTTCCTGCTCCACTCGTCGCCGTACTCCCTTGCCCAGAACGCCCTCATCAGCGCGTAGACCCTGTCACCCATCTTCCACATGTCATCAAGGGTCATCGTGACTCCAGTTGCGGCCTCAAGGAACTTTGGGTACTCGGCTAGATCGTAGCCCAGCTCGATCCATGGGAACCTGCACGCGACCAGCGTCTCGAACATTCCGCCCCTGATCCGCTGGAACTCGATGACCTTCTCGGCCTTCTCGGGCCCGTACTCCTCACGGATTCCGCTGCTGATCTCCCAGCTGATGACCCATGCGTCCTTGTGGTGCGCACCAATGGGGCTTGTGCCGAAGCTCAGCGCCATTCCTGGGCATGCGTGGCAGTCATACGCGCTTACCTCAAGTCCTTTGACGTGAATGGCGAAATCAGGTGCCTCTCCGCCTATCTCGGCGGCAGCCGCCTTTGTACCCTTGCCGAAGAGTGCCCCATGACCCTTCATGTCAGCCATCTCGTAGAGCAGCTTCTTCGCGCCCTCGAAATCACCCCATGTGATATCAATGTCCACCAGGCCCTTCTCGGCGCACTCCATCGCGAACCCGATGCAGCTTCCCGCACCGATGGTGTCCAGGCCAAGCTGGTCACATATCCTGTTGAGTGTCCCGATCTGTGCGAGGTTCCCCAGGCCGATGTTTGGGCCAAGCATGGTCACGTTCTCATAGTCAAGCTCGGAGTGGACACCCTCGCTGTCGATGATGGTGTTTCCACAGATCATGTTGCAGTTCGGGCAACCGCGCTGAGTGACAGTTGCCTCCGCAACCGCGTCACCGTTGACATTATTGATGTGCTCGAAGACCCCTTCACTGAAGTTCCTGGTCGGTAGCGCCCCGGCAACCTGCATCATGTCCGCTGCCTGCATTGTGCCAACCCGCTTCCAGAACTTGAACGCGTCCATTTTCGGTATCTCGCCAAAGCCCTTCTTACCCAGTGCCTTAAGCTTCTCCGGGTCATAGGCGTGTATCTCCTTGGTGCCGTTGAAGACTGCTGCCTTCAAGTTCTTGCTCCCCATAACCGCGCCCATGGCCGGCCGGCCGCCCGCCCTTCCCTTCTGGGCCACGATGGTCGCCATGTTGCACATGTTCTCGCCGCTCTGGCCGATGATGAGCACACCTGATGCCTTCCCGTGCTCCTCAAGTATCCAGTCCTCGGTGACGTAGCTGTTCTTGCCCCACAGGTGCGAGGCGTCCCTGAGCTCAGCCGTGTCGTCCTCGACGTAGAGGTAGACGGGCTTCTCCGCCTTGCCAGTGATTACAACGGCGTCGAGACCGCATTTCCTCATGTTGACCGCCGCCCTGGTTCCAAGGTTCCCATCTCCGTATCCACCGGTTAGTGGGCTCTTGGCCGCGACGACCATCTTGCCGCTGTTCGGTATGGTGAACGCCGTGTATGGCCCGGTTGCAAATATTAGCATGTTCTCCGGCCCGAGTGGGTCAGCGCCCTTGGGGAGCTCGTCCCACAGGAGCTTGATGGCAATTCCCCTGCCACCGATGAATCGTTTGGCTATGTCCTCAGAGTAATCAGTTACCTCAGTGGTACCCTTCGTGAGGTCAACCCTGAGTAGTTTGCCTGTCCATCCCTTCATTATTATCGAGTACCCCAATCTCACATCCTGCTTAAGCGTTTTACCATCGACGAGAACGTGGACCCTTCGGATACATAGTCATAATAGCGCAATAAACGACAAAGAGCGTTTTTTGATACCTAGCTCCGGATGAAAACTTCGGGCTTAACCACCGACTACAAAGGGCATGATGACCACGTCATCGTCGTCGTGGAGCTTTGTCTGAACCCCTTCAAGGAGCTCGATGTTCTTCCCGTTGATGATGATAGCCAGGTCAGCGCCGCCTACCTTGAAATCCCCGAGGTGGCCGCCCCGTGAGTTCCCCGCCTCCCTCTGGAGCTTGTTTGTGAGGTGGATTACACTGGTGTTCTCCGGCAGCTCCACGATGTGCTTCCTGCCTACCGTCTCTGATACGTCGCCGAACAGGCGTACCTTGACCTTCATCAAGTACCCTAAGAGTTGGTGTAAGATAAAAATGTGGTAAAAAAAGGGGTTTACCGGAGCTTGGCCATGCTCTTTTCGAGGTCGGCCAGGTCCAGCTTCTTCAGCGTCTCCTTGGTCGGGATACCGTTGCTATCCCAGCCAACTGTATCGAAGTACGCCTGCAGCTTGGTGTCAACAACCTCACGATCGGTGGTCTTGCCCTTGTATGGGCCACTCGGCAGAGGCTCGTAGAACCTCGGCGGGTTGTCATCGTCCTTGAGTGGCGTCCACTTGAGGTCAGGTCCACCCATCATCAGCAGTGCCCTCTGCAGCGTAATGATCCTTGGCCCTGTCTCACTCCTCCACTGGTGGAGTGTGATTGGGAACCCCGTGATCGCCTTTGCAAAGTCGAATACCAGGCTCTGAGGTACACCGTAGTAGGTGAAGTTACAGAAGACGGCGCTGTCGGTGAACGGTGACCCGCTCATGTCGTTGTAGCCGTCCTG
>CAYLJH010000123.1:0-6129 GCA_964383685.1 uncultured Candidatus Bathyarchaeia archaeon
GGGGCTAGAGCCGATATTTCCCCGTCACAGTCAAGGAAGTGTATCTTGACCCCGTATTCTTCCAGCACCTTCACAATTTTCTTGTACCTGGGAACCATGAACTCCTCGAAATGGCGAACCCCCAGCAGAGGGCCTTTGTTGTAGCACATGTCCTCCCACCACGAGCTGAAATCCACATCGACGTGTGGGAGAACCCGGCGGATAATGGAGATCCAGAGATCCGTCAGTGTGTCCATCATCTCACCCACCCACTCTGGGTCCCTGTAGAAGGCGATGGTCAGGCCTTTGACGCCCATCCAGTCCCTGAGCCAGCCATAAAGGCTCCCAACAACCATCCCCACAGGGTAATCCCTGTCTTTGTACCTTTCTGCGACTTCACTCCAGTTCAAGGGGATACGCCCCGGGGTTTCTGGGTCAAGGAAATGCCTGATTTTCTCCCAGTCATCCCGGTTCTTCAACGGGAATCGCTCGTAATGGGGCGGGGAAGAGGTATCAGTCGTGCACAAGTATATCCCGCCCATTCCGTCGTTCATGCGGGCTCTCCCCTCCCACTCCTCGATGATGCTTGCGGGGGGAACGGGCCAGAGCCCCGTTTTTACGGGGAGGAAATCGAGACAGTCCCACCCCTCCAGTCCTAGGTAGAGCTCTATACCCCTGTTGTCCCTCTGCTCAAGGGGCAACCCCTCTCTATGCCACCTGTCAATGGTCTCGTTCCAGAAACCAAACTCATAGTCGCAGACATAATCGACGTCCTTGAACTGAAATATCCTGTGAAATCGTTCCCTGTGGTTCAATTTGGTAACCAAATCTGGGTTCGTTGATACATTAAAGAGACTTTCCTTCACTTTTTATGGATGTGTAGGAGGTCTCACCTCTCACTTCTCTCGCGTGCACATTAAATATTCAACCATTCATCTCTAATTGAAAGCATATGTCATCCTCATCTCATCAAATCATCAAACCATTTGGATTACTTTGTGAGTACGGAGTAGATCCAATAGGAATCGATGTCAAGATTCCCAGATTTTCATGGACCCTCCACCCCACGGGAAGAGGCATCAGTCAATCCGCATACCAGATACAGGTAGCCAGCACCAAGGAGCTACTTTTAGACAACAACGGAGACATCTGGAATTCGGGCGAGGTTCAATCCAGAGACTCCGTGAACGTTCCTTTCGAGGGTAGCCCCTTAGCGGCTTGCTGTAAATATTATTGGAGGGTCAAATGGTGGGACCAATCAAATCACATAAGCCATTACAGTGAGACCGCGACCTTTGAGATGGGGCTCCTCCAGGAAAGTGATTGGAGGGCCGGGTGGATCGAGGGGAAAGACCTCTTCAGGAAACAGATCACTGTAGAAAAAAAAATTGAGTCCGCTCGCGTCTATGTCTCGGGTCTAGGTTTCTATGAACTCAACGTCAACGGTAACAGGATCGGAAACCATGTCCTTGACCCAGGATGGACAAGCTACGATAAACTCGTCCTTTACTCGACATACGACATCACCAATGATTTGGTTAACGGGGAGAACGTCATTGGAGTAATTCTTGGAAACGGGAGGTACGCCCAGAAGCCCTCTGAAAACCTACCGCCATATATGATCGAGTTCATTGAGCTCTATGGTCAACCCAACAAGAAACTGTTACTCCAGGTAAAAGTGAATTATACGGATGGTAGCGAGGAGCTGTTCATATCAGATGACTCCTGGAAAACTGAGAACGGCCCGATTGTGGAGGACGATCTCTGTAACGGGGAAATATACGATGCCAGACTTGAGAAGACGGGCTGGACGAAACAGGGATTTGATGACAACGGGTGGCTGGATGTTTCACTCGCCGAGTCCCCCGGGGGGAAGCTCGTGTCGCAGACAACACTTCCTCCAATAAGAAGAATCAAAACGGTTCAGCCCGTTCAGATGAGCAATCCCAAGCCGGGCGTCTATGTGTATGACCTAGGCCAAAACTTCGCTGGATGGGCGAGACTGAAAGTTCAAGGACCGCGGGGATCGAGGGTGAGTCTCAGATTCGCCGAGTTACTGAACAACGATGGAACACTTAACGTCGTGCCTAACAGATCAGCCCGGGCTGAGGATGTTTATATCCTGAAAGGAGGGCGTGTCGAGGTATACGAGCCCAAGTTCACATATCATGGATTCAGGTACGTCGAGGTCAACGGCTACCCAGGGACCCCAAACCTCGAATCAGTTGAAGGAGTAGTTTTGAACTCGGATGTCGGAACCACTGGGGGCTTTTCATGCTCAAATAAGCTGATAAATGACATTCATAGGAACATCGTCTGGGGGCAACTCAGCAACCTGATGGGCATCCCGACAGACTGCCCTCAGCGAGACGAGCGTTTGGGATGGACTGGCGACGCGCAGCTTACGATTGAGGAGATATTCTATAATTTCGATGCCGCGGCGTTCTTCACGAAATGGGTGAGGGATATCCGAGAGGCGCAGAGGGAGGACGGGGCTATTCCAAACTTCGTGCCCTCGACCGACAACAGTTACATCTCGGATCCGGCGTGGGGAATTGCGGGCGTCATCGTTCCCTGGTACCTCTACCTCCATTATGGGGACAGGAGAATACTAGAGGAAAACTATGAGATGATGAGCAAATGGGTGGAGTTCCTTGAATCCAACTCGGTTAAACACGTAACGAAGCTCACTAGGTACGGGGACTGGTGTCCCCCTGGACAAATCAAGTCCCTCGACACCTCAGGGGAGCTCGTCTCGACGTGGTGTCATTTCTACGGGGCCTCGCTGTTACACAAGGTCGAGGGAGTCCTCGGGATGACCAGCCAGGCAGAGAACACACTGGAACTCGTAGAACGCATCAAGGAGGCATTCAACAAAGAGTTCCTCAGGACGAAGTTTTACGATAAAGGGAGCCAGACCTCAAACATTCTACCCCTGTTCCTAGACATGGTTCCTGAACAAGCGCAAAAAAGCGTCTTGGATCATCTTGTCGAGGAAATTGAGGAAAACCGCGGAGGGCATCTCGCCACTGGGATCGTTGGGACCCGGTACATCTTAGACACACTTACAAAACACGGGTACTCAGAGCTGGCATACCGGATTGTGACGAACACGACATACCCGAGTTGGGGGTACATGATCAAGGAGGGTGCCACGACTCTCTGGGAAAGATGGGAGTACCTAGCCTCGGGGGGGATGAATTCTCACAACCACATTATGCTTGGAAGCGTCGACGCCTGGTTCTATAAAACCCTAGCTGGTATCAAGGTGGACTCTGATCATCCTGGTTTTGAGCAGGTTATAATCAAGCCCCACCCTGTCGGGGACCTTAGTCACGTGAGTGCCTCAATCGAGACACCGCTGGGAAAGGTATCATCAAGCTGGAAAATTGAGGGCGGAGATTTTTTCATCGATGTCTCAATCCCGGTCAACAGTCAAGGTACCATATATATTCCTAGCATGGGGGAAAAGAATCCAGTAATCACTGAGAGCGATGTGACCGTCTGGAGAGATGAAACATTCGTGGAAGGTGCCATTGGTATCCAAAGAGGAGAGCGGACCAAGAATTACACGTTTTTCTTGGTTGGGTCTGGTAGGTATTCCTTCAGGTTGACATGTACGCGCGCCTAGAGCTCAGTTCTTCTTCTTTCTCCGTTCAGCCCAGGGGACGTATCCCTCGTCTTCCGGTTCAGGTTTCTCCTCGCCCCTCTCGTGCTGGATGCGGGCGTGGGCCCTGTACGGCCCCTGATAGGGCGCGTGAATGAATTCCCGTTCCTCGTTAGGTGGCTCCTCGGTGAACATTGGCTTCCCCTTCTCCTTCCATGTCTCAAGGACGGCGCACATCGTTGGTACCTGCTCCCCAGGGATTGAGATACAGACCTCTGTGGGGTCGATTCCCATGGTGCCGAAGACACCGTGGCAGCCCAGGGTGTACCGCGGCTCACCCGTGAGGAATGATGCGACCCAGCTGCTGCTGCATGTACCGGGGCCCGTCTCCCCGATGGTGGCGAGACCGTTGTGATACTGGAGCGCCCGGAGGGCCATGGTGGCCTGACGGGGGTCGCATATGATAGTGACGACGTCGGGGTCGAAGGGGCAGTCGCTGAGGGGTGCTATGGCAAGGTACTGGATGTCATTGGGGACGATATGGTAGTAGTAGATGAGACTCCTGCGGCTCGCGGCTGGGGAGCCGAATATGCCGAGGCGTGCGCTGAGTCCTGCGGAGGGGTCGGTGCGGCTGTGGACAAGACCGGGACTGAGGCGTGGGTTCACCTCGCATAGCCCGGTGTAGGCGTCGCCGTTGCAGACAGGGGGTCCGGGGTTGCTCTTGGCACCCTCTAGGATGTAAGTCTCTCCCCTGAACCGGGCACGCTGCATGAACTGACAGTGGACCATCTTTAGCTCTCCGCGGTAGATATGTGTCTCAAGCTTGGGGGGTAGGGAACCGTGAGGGAACCAGGCGAGGGCGATGGGGTCTCCGTGGAGCTTGAGCTCCTCGATCAGGTGATCCCCCTGCCTCTTGGGTTGCCACTCACCCCAGTCCCTGTCGTATACACTCCAGTCGTAGTCTGACATGGTTGATCATTTCCCTTGGGGGGATAAAATATTTGCAGTCCCCTCCGGGGGTTATGGCTGGAGTGGGCGTTCTTAGTGTCAGGATAATGACTTCATCTGATGTGAGAAGTGCCTCCCCTTTGCCACAAATGTATCGGGGAACGCCGCCCAGGATTGATTACCTTTCCTTCACCCCAAAACGTGCGCGTATACATGCTTATTAGCTGTAGTATAATTCTGTCTATACTAAATACACCTCGTTATTACTAGCAATAGTAAAAGTACTATTGAATAAAATGATCTTATCTATCTTAAATATCCCTATCAAATATTATAAAGCGAAAGAGAGGAATAAATAGAATGAACCCTTTAATTGGAACATTGATGATCTTTTCAATGATATTATTAACATTCTTTGGGATCCCGATCGCGGGCCTATTTATCTGGAGCGCGTTTTCCCCTGCGAATATCGGGCCACTGAGTGCGCCGATATCGATTAACCCCAGTATGAATTTTGACCAGCAGCCCCTTGGATTTCCGATACACGTAAGGAAGGTCATGAGTAAAGGGCGCGTCATCTGGGTAGACGCGGTTGAAACGGGACCCGTTTAACATCCATAATGGACCCCGGACCCAAAATGGGTTATAATAGTTTTTAGACAAGTATCAAGCATGGAACATGTAGTATATCAAGATCGATGGTCGCTATGAAAGAACACGCAAAAAGAGAGTCCCCCACATATGTCCGGACCAGTACCGCGGCTGCCATGACTATGGGAAAGCTCAGAGGTCGGTTCCTACGCCAGGCACAGCTCTACTGCATAAACCTGCTCCTCACCTACGACGATGGGTGTTCAGCCAACTGTGCGTACTGTGGATTATCGGGAAGCCGGGACGCAGAGGAATCATGGAGTGACCAGAGCTTCATCCGAGTAGATTGGCCAACCATCCCTCTTACCGATGTTGTGGCGAGTATGAATTCTGGAAGCTGTTCACACGTTGAGCGAGTTTGTATCTCCATGATAACCAATGGAAGGTCAGTTGAAGATGCAGTCAAAGTAACGCAGGGTCTTAGAGAGGCCACGGACAAAATATCGGTCCTCATCACGCCCACAATCATCAACAAGGACTGGCTCATCAAGCTAAAAGAGGCAGGCGCCGATAAGATCGGGGTAGCTGTGGACGCGGCTACACCGGAACTATTCAACAAGCTGAGGGGACAGGGAGTCAATGGCCCCCATAGATGGGACCGATATTGGGAGATAATCGATGACTCGCTAGCCGTGTACGGAAAGAACAACGTGGGTATCCATCTTGTAGTCGGGCTGGGAGAGACCGAGGAAGAGATGATAAAGATAATCCAGCAAGCCCAGGACAGGGGCGCTGATACCCACCTGTTTTCCTTCTTCCCAGAAGCGGACAGCCTAATGGAGGATATTCCTCAACCACCAATCGGGCAGTACCGAAGGGTACAGCTGGCTAGATACCTGATAAACCATGAATTATCAAACACAGAGTTAATGGCATTCAATCTACAGGGGAAGGTAACCGACTTTGGCGCCAAACCTGAAACATTGAAAAAGACAATCGAGATG
>CAYLJH010000124.1:0-6106 GCA_964383685.1 uncultured Candidatus Bathyarchaeia archaeon
AGGCAGGGAGTCACCACGGAGGTGATAGGCAACTGCGGCAGCTCCGCGGCACCCATGAACAAAGGCCTCAGCGAGTACCGTGAAAAATATGACAAGTCCCAGCTTGGCGAGGAGTTCGAGTTCAACTGGGGATCAATGAAGGAGTACCTTGACATGGTCCGCGGCAAGGGAGCCAGCTTCAACATCGTTCCGTTGACTGGACACGGAACCCTCCGCCAGAACATAATAGGCAACGACAACAGGGCACCTACCGCGCCTGAGCTCGACGAGATGAAAGGTCTTCTAGCACGGTCACTGGAGGAGGGAGCTTGGGGGCTGTCAACGGGCCTCATATACACCCCGAACCTGTACGCGAAGACGGACGAGATCATCGAGCTTGTCAGGGTACTTGAGGAATATGACGGGCTTTACACCAGCCACATCAGGGGGGAGGGGGACACCCTGATCGAGGCCGTGGAGGAGGCCATCACCATAGGAAAGGAGACCGGCGTCAGTGTTCAGATATCACACTTCAAGGCATGCGGCAGCAGGAACTGGGGGAAAACCGAGGACACCCTCAGGATGATACAGGACGCGCGGGACAGAGGCATAGATGTCACGTTCGACCAGTACCCGTACATCGCGTCCAGCACGGGGCTGGCCTCCATACTCCCGCCGTGGGCTCATGAAGGAGGGGCGGAGAAACTGCTCCAGCGGATCAGCGACCCGGAGACCAGGGAGAAGCTGAGGGCCCAGCCCACGGAGGAGATGGAGGACTGGACCAGGATACTAATCGCCCACGCAGCCAACAGCCCGAGTTACGAGGGGAAGACGGTCCAGGAGATAGCTGACCTGGAGGAAAAGACGCCGTTCGACGCCATGTGTGACCTGTTGCTGGCAGAGAACGCCCAGGTCATGGTCATCCTTTACGAGATGTGCGAGGAGGACGTGCAGAGGGTCACGCAGGACCCCAACGGCATGATAGGCAGCGACGGCCGGGCCATGGCACCGGACGGGGTGTTCGGGGGGAGCAAGTTTCATCCCAGGTGCTACGGGACGTTTCCCCGCGTGCTGGGGTACTATGTCAGGAAGGGCGTCATCAGCCTGCAGGAGGCGGTGCGAAAGATGACCAGCGCCCCAGCCCAGAGACTTGGCATCAAGGACAGGGGGCTCATCAAGGAGGGGCTAATGGCGGATATCACCGTATTCGACCCGGATACCGTGAAGGACGAGGCAACGTTCATCGACCCCCATAGGTACGCCACAGGCATCCCATACGTCATCGTGAACGGGGTCGTGGTGATTGATAACGGGGAACACACGGGGGCATTGCCGGGTAAACCCCTCACTCGGTCCCACGCCTAACCCTTTTGAATTAACGGTCTAATCGGGGATAGGGATGTGCTTGGTCTATGTCGAATAGTCCGGCCCTTGGAGGTAGTCCACAACCTTGACGACCTTTCCTTGCCTGGTGTAAACCCGTGGAACGCGTCGGGCGATACCGGAGACCACCTCGTCGGGTATTGACCCCATCCACCCTGCAACGTCCTCGACCCTTGGCTCACCTGATAGCCCGTCGCCGAACAGGGTGACCGTGCTTCCCCTCACTGGGTCATTCAGACCTGTGAGATCGACCATTGTCTGGTCCATGCAGACCCGCCCGATCACGGGGGCTCTAACTCCTCCGATCCCGACCTCGGCTTTATTGGACAGGGCCCGGCTGTAGCCGTCGGCGTACCCCACTGAAAGGCTCCCTATGGTGCTCTCACCCCCGGTGGTGTACGTGAGGCCGTAGCTGATACCGGTGCCGGGGGGCACCGTTTTCACGTGTGTGACCCTGGTCTTGAAGGCCATCGCTGGTTTGAGCACAAGTCTATCCCGTGGAGCGTCCCCTGATGGGTAGACGCCGTACAGTATGCAGCCGGGCCTCACCATGTCCAAGCTGTACTCGGGGAGGTCCATGATCGCGGCGCTGTTTGACGCGTGTTTGATGGGGATACTGATGTCGCGCTCTGTTAGCAGTTCAAGGAACGTCTTGAAAGAGTTGAACTGTTTCACTGTGTAGCTTTTGTCCTTGGAGTCGGCGAGCGCGAAATGCGTGAATATCCCCTCGATGTTGATGTTGGTTAATCTGTTGATCTCGCTGATTGCTGCCAGTGATGATTCGTCTGTCTGGAACCCGATTCTCCCAAGCCCAGTGTCAACCTTGATGTGGATATCCGCGGTCACGCCCATTTCACCGGCGGCACGTGACAGGGTTTCGGCGACCTCAACGGTGTAGACCGTGGGGGTCACGCTCCACCTGAGGATGGACCCCACTTGTTCTGGCGAGGTATACCCAAGGATCAGCACAGGGGAGGTTGTCCCTGCTCTGCGTAGTTCAATAGCCTCGGATAGGGTGGCCACCGCCAGCGAGTCGGCCCCGTTCTCAAGGAACAACTTTGAACACTCGACCGCTCCATGACCGTACGCGTTCGCCTTAACGACGGCCATCATCATTGACTCGGCTGGCACAATTTGGCGTATCGCCTCGATGTTGTGGCGGAGGGAATCCAGGTTGATCTCCGCCCAAACAGGCAGGACAGGGGCTTGCATGTTGACTTTGTTAGCTGTTTAACGATAAATAGTTTAACCGCGTCCCCGGTTCACGAACCCCGGCATATCATTTGAGATAGAGTCCCCGAGCTGGGGTGATCACGGTAACTAACAGGTATTATCGAGTCTGGGTAACTTTACACACGGCTTGAGGCAACGACATTTCATCGCCGTTCTGGTGGCATCATCAATACTTCTGCTCGGGGCATCCGTGTGGGACACCCAGAAGACACGGGATAGTGCCACCCAACGGGTGATAATATATGACCAGCTCATTGATGTCCAGTCCGATTTGGACTTTGAGGCCGAGGCGCGGTCCATCTTCGAGGACGGGGTCAACGTGGAGTACCTCTCGGGGGAGGAGGTCGATGTCGGTACGTTAAGGCATGGCCCAGGGGCATCAGCCCTCGCTGTGTTCAGGGTCCACAGCGGCGTCTTTGATAACGAGACCTGGCTGTTCACGGGCGAGGGCTACTCGGAGTCGGGGCACGTCATGGACCAGTTGCGGGGACTCGTCCACATCGCGAGGTGCTCAAGCACATCGGAGCTGGTGTTCGCGGTGGGCCCCGAGTTCATACGGGAGTACTGGAGGGAACTGAACGGGACAGTGGTACTGCTGATGGGCTGCGAGTCCATGGACGACACCGGGCTAGCAGATGAGGTGTTGAGCCTAGGCGCGTCCTCGGTGGTTGGCTGGAGGGGCCCCGTGTCCATCGACGAGAGTGACCAGGCAGCGTTGATGTTGCTGGAGGCACTGGTATCAGGCTCCTCGGTGGGTGAGGCCGTTGAAATGGTCGATGGAGAACTTGGGCTGGGGGGCAGGCTTGTCTTCCACTCCGCCGAGGCTCACGGGTTCAGGTTGTCGACTTAGGTTCAGCCGCAGGTTTTTCAATGCCCCTCACAGATACCATGCCATGCAACAGAGCACGTTGTACACCCTGATCGCGACCTTTCTGGTCAGCCTATCATCGTTCATCGGCATATTCACCATCAGCCTGAACGAGAAAACCTTGCACAAGGTGCTCACGATACTGGTAGCGTACTCGGCGGGAACGATACTGGGGGCTGCGCTTTTCGACCTCCTCCCCGAGGCCGTGAAGCTGGTTGACGAGACCCTGGTCTATCCCATTATCGCGTTCGGGTTCGTGTTCTTCCTGCTTCTTGAGCGGACCTTGTACTGGTACCATGGCCACGGGCACGGGCATGAGTTTGGAGATGGAGAAGGAGTGACAAAGAATTTCGCGTACCTGAACCTCATCGGGGACTTTATCCATAACTTCATCGACGGTATGATAATCGCCGCCAGCTTCGCTAACAGCGTGACTTTAGGTGTCGCGACAGCGATCGCGGTCGTGTTCCATGAGCTGCCCCAGGAGATGGGAGATTACGGAATCCTGGTTTACGCCGGGATGGAGAGGAGAAGGGCATTGATACTGAACTTCCTCGCCTCGACCTCGGTTGTTGTGGGAGGCGTCTTCGGTTCGTTCTTCCTGGGCATGGTGGCGAACCTTGAGGGCTATATGGTGGCCTTCAGCGCGGGGGCCTTCATTTTCCTCTCAGCAAGCGAGCTCATACCAGAGATGCACGAGGAGAACGACAGGGGCAAGGCGTTGATACAGCTCTTTGTGCTGATCCTTGGCATGCTTACCATTTACATGCTGGGCATCTGGCTCCCACATGAGTAGCCCTATAAGCGATAACTCGGGAGGAACTGCACATGAAGATAATTAAGGCCGACGAGGAAGGGCTCAAGATTGCCGCCACAACCATCAGGAACGGGGGAGTGGTAATCTACCCAACTGAGACGGTCTATGGGATAGGATGCCTGCCCAGCGACCCCGACGCGTCAAGGAGGATATGCGAGATCAAGGGCAGGGCCGAGAACCCGCTCCCATTGATCTGCGGCGACATAGAGATGGCGAGAAAGATCGGCCAGTTTAACATAACCGCCGAGAAGCTGGCGAAGGCGTTCTGGCCAGGCCCGTTGATGTTCATCCTGCCCTCAAAGGTCGTTTACCCGATGTGGGTGAGTCATGGAAAGAAAACCATTGGTCTGAGGGTCCCCGGTGCCGAGGTTTCTAGAAAGCTTGCGGAGCTCTCTGGAGGCGTCATCGTGAGCACCAGCGCCAATAAATCGGGTGAGCCACCGGCTACAACCGCCAAGGAAGCATTAAGCCACACGGGGTTCAAGGTTGACCTTGTTCTGGATGGTGGCCCATCGCCAGGTGGTCAGTCATCCACGATAATCGACCTCAGCGGCAATGAGATGTGGATTCTGAGAAGCGGGCCCATCACAGGCACCCAGATAATGGAAGCGTTGAAACGCTAGAGCTTCCAGCCCTTTTCTACAAGGTACGCGATGCTCTGGTTCTCCGGTGCTCCAACTGATGTCGCGACCGGCTCGCACTTTGTCCTGAACACGTACATTGTGGGGCAGGGCACGGGGTTCTCCGTCATTGACTCCCAGTTAGCCATTCCCTTGGCCACGATGATGTCGGCGCTGTTGTACCTGTCGATGAACCACTGGGGGGACTCGTCTAGCCTTACCCCGATGGCATTAGCCCCCGTCGTGATCAGCTCGTCCGCTGCCTCGTCCATGCCCACCATCAACGCGTCCTCCATCAACGCGTCGTTGAGCGCAGGTGCACCGTTCTTGACCGCCACGGTCACATGTGCACCGAGCCTCCTGAGCTCCTTGACTAGAAGAGTATCGAGGGCTATCTCCCCCGCGTTGTCTGTGAGGTAGAGCAGGTTCGTGCCCTCCTTGATCATCGATTTCAACTCGTCGGTGCCGTCGATGTACAGGGGGTTGTCGAGGAACTCTAACGCGTCCTCCAGGTTCGCGTTGACCTCGGGAAGATCATAGTCGATGACGTTGCCCAGGCACGCTATCTTCGTGGCGGTCCTGAGCTTCTCGTCATCCTCGGTCTCGTCGAGCCTAGCCTTCAAACTAGGTAGAATTGATAGAGCCAGCTTGTTCTCATCGACCTTGCGCTCCTTGTACGGGTCCTGGCAGCCAGTGATCCTGGCCAATAACCTACCTCTCTCGTTCCCGAGGATTGAAGGGACGGTGTCGGGACCGAAATCAGTGCCCATTAGAGTCAGCATGGCGTCCATTGCCTCGAATCGTACATCCTCGTCGTCTGTGCTGAGCTTTGTCATATTGTAGCCCCTGTGTAGGAGGCAGTATCCGCAACGCGAGCCGACCTTCAAAGTAATCACAGGCTCATAATCCACGCAATATAAAAAGGCTTCAAGGCGTATAGGTGGCGTAATGGACTATAACATACTGGCAACCACCGAGAAGATCACCATGAGCGCGGCCAGCAGCCAGCTGTGGATGAACCTCAGGGCCATCGGTGACCCGGAGCCCAAGGTGAGCAGGTCAAGGATCAAGGGCATAGTTATGGCCGAGACCACGCTTGACCCCGTCGAGGCAATCATCAAGCTCAGGGAGCACATGGAGTCCGATGTTGACAGGTATGACAGGCTGTTCAGGGTCTTCCCAGTCGTGGCAAGGGTGCCCACGGAG
>CAYLJH010000125.1:0-418 GCA_964383685.1 uncultured Candidatus Bathyarchaeia archaeon
TCTGAATTACGTTCACTCCTCTTTATGTATGCAGTTTTCATTCCAGCTCCTTTCCCTCCAATGATGTCTGTGAATGGATCATCTCCTACATGGAGACAGTTTTCAGGGCTAACTTTCAGTTTGGCTGCAGTTGTATGAAAAATTGAGAAATGTGGTTTTGCAAATCCGTGTTCATATGATAAGGTGATAACCTTGAAGAACGGCTTTAACTCGTCGTATCTCTTTGAGGTCCATCTCCAGTGAGTGTTTGATATTATCCCAAGGGTATAACCTAGTTCAATTAGGCGATGAAGTGTGTCTTGTGCATCCTCAAACCATGTTAATTGCCTTGTAGCTAGCCCAACGTCCACCGATGTTTTCACTATTTTCGCGAGTTGACTATGATTATGACCTGGTTCGCGAATGTTTGTGATTATGG
>CAYLJH010000125.1:428-6071 GCA_964383685.1 uncultured Candidatus Bathyarchaeia archaeon
ATGACCTGATTTTCTAAGCGCATCGAGGACGATGGTGTCCAATGTTGTTTCAACGAACATCTCCTTCAAACTTCTGTGGTAATTCTTATCTAGTTCAAGATAAACGCTCATGAACCGTTTCTCGTCTATTTCTATCTGGTCTTGAAGTGAGTGTAGGATTGGGTAGATTATGTCCTCTTTAGCTTCTTTTTTTGGGTGAAATAATGTCATATAGTGGTCAAATGTTATGGTCTCTATTTCTTCGGTTTTTTTATCGGTGTATTTAGTCAAGAGAATCACAATAAAAGGTCAGTGCCACAAACGTGATGATATCCGTATGTGACTGTTAATATCATGTTACACATGATAATATGAATTTAATGGTGTTCAAGCAATGCGCGTACAATTTGTACAACAAAATTGCTTTCTGAAAGGATAAGAACGAGGTCCGTGGTTACTTATTTATGCAGTTGAACAAAATGAGAGGACTGGCTCGCGAAATAGCGGACCGTTACAGTAAAGATTCTGGCGTCAAAGGAGTCCTCGCATTTGGCTCCGTTGTTACCGGTGATATTCACCTTGGCAGTGATCTTGACATCGTGATCATCGAGGATTCGAATATACAGAGAATAGAAAGACAACCGTGACCGTACAGGGTATATATGTTGACCTCTGGAGGCACTCCTTTGATTTCTACAAGGACCTTTTCACGAGAACCTGGAGGCCCAGCGAGGTGTTCCAGCAGTCAATGTTCCTGGATATCCTCCAAAACTGTGAGATACTCTACGACACAGACTTCACATTTCAGAGCCTCCTATCTAAAGCCAATAACTGGGAGTGGCCCATGGACTGCATCGACCATTTACTGGAAAAACGAAGGAGAGCAAAGGAGTTCAACCAAGGACAAGAGCTGGACGAGTTCGAGAGGATACTGTTCACCAGAAAAATGGTGACAGGATCTCAAGTTCATACTACATTATTGGTCCGTATGAACGTGAAGGTGAGTACAGCTATCCTAATTACGTCGGTACGATGGAGAGACGGGGACTATGACATGGTTTGATGAGGTATTAACTGAACAAGGATACACCAGACCGGGCTAGATAATTCAAGAACGACACGTGTGTTCTTTCGTTTTTGTTATATCTCCTAGAAGAATAGTGTCCCCATACGGTTCAAGGAGATTGATAGTAGAATAGAAAAGCAACATGAAGCAGTCATCCTAGACGGAAAGGCACGTTAAGCAGGCCATTTTTCTCTGAGTAGTTCTAAACATCCGTATCTTCTGGACTAATTAGGGTAACGCCGGGTGGGATGTATGCGTTTATTTCGGGGCAAAGACCCAGATTCTCCTTCGCCTAGATCCGTCTCATATCAATCTGAATGGATAATAAAGTTACGTTGTCAGTTTCTTGAACGGTTTGCCTGCTCTCAGAGGCAAAGATCAACCACCTCGGTTAGGTCAAAGAGTTTTAATCCGGGTCTATGTACCCTCGCGGTGTTTCTCATGGACAGCAAACAGGTAGGGCACCCTGTGATGACGCCGTCAAGACTTGCGGGAACTACTTCCATGAGTTTTTGATGCGACACGTGATCGACTAATTCTTCGTGGTATGTCCATAGACCTCCACCAGCTCCACAGCAAATTGTATGTTCCTTTGTCAATGGATGCTCGAATAGGTTCAGGTCAGGAATTGACTTCAGAACATTTCGAGGAGGCTCATAAACTTGGGAGTGCCTTCCTAGGTCACACGGGTCATGCCACATATATTTCCCTTCGAAAGGTTTCAGTTCCAAGATATTTTCCCTTAAAGACTGGTCAATCAGCTGAGAAGTATGTAATATACTGAACGGGACATCAACCTCAAGGCTCGGATAGATATGGGAGAACATATTGAAACAGCCTGCACAACCAGTTACAAGCGTCCCTGCCTCTCCTATGGAATCAATTACTTTTCTTGCGTTTTCCTCTGCCTCACGCCATTGCCCCGATAGATAGAGAATCAGTCCACAGCATCCCTCGTTCTCCCCGAGGACGCCGAAATCAAGGCTGAGTTTGTCCATGACACTGATTGTGGCATCTACGATCTCGGGCAACCTGTAAGAGGTGGTGCACCCCGCCCAGTAGAGGATTTCATTGTCTACGTAGGGAAATTGTGCTACTTTTTCCTCGAACCAGAGAACTCTATCCTCAGATGGAAGTCCCTGAGGGTTCCCGTTCGTCCTGATATTCTCAAGGATAGCATGGAATTTTTTTGGTACCCCGCTTCTTTCCACGATCTCCTTTCTTGTTCTGAGCAACGCGTTATTGATCTCGAAAACTTCGCTTGAGTACTGGTCATAGCATTGACCGCAGGCTGTACAGCTGAAAATGGAGTCAGATAGCAGTGGGCTGGTCTCAAGCTCACCCCTGAGGAGACCACGAGCCAGCAATAAGCGCCCTTTTGACGAGTATGTTTGGATCCCATCGAAATATGACTGGACTACGCAGAACCCGCCATCGTCTTCTACCCTAAATCCATCTTTTCCCTGCATGGTTGTACTGAACCAGTCATGAAATGAACTCGACTTTTTCAAACTAGTTTTCTGCTCTTCCTTTTCCTTAGCCAGTTCCCCAAGGCTTTTCAGTAAATCGTCTATTTCCATGGGTTCCTGAACGTCGACAAGGATGAACGGTTTAATGGGATCAAAATGGGTATTTCCCAGATCATCAAATTGAACTACGTGGTTATCGATTTCTTTTAGGAGCTTGTCAAAAAGTCTGCGTTCCTCGTTGGATTTAACCCTCAAAATAGCCTGGGGTTGTCTTTGTTTCTTAACTCCGAACTCTCCGGTATGGGAGTAGACGTAGAGGTGTTCAAACGATGTGAGAACACGTTCTTCACCAAACTTGGATTTTAATAGTTTAATTAATTCAAGAAGAGCGTCGAGTTCAGGCACGGAAATCCTCCGATTTGGTTCTGTTTTTTAATTGAAATACAAAAAATATGTTTAAATTCTGATCCAGTTTTTTCATCAAGTATCCGGCCGCCCAAGTGTATAGTATTTATAATAAGTATTGTATATGCTTGTTCAGTGATTTTATGGTTTATGGTTGGGCGGGGAAAACCCTACAGGTAGATCTCTCAACTGGGAAGATATCGACCACCCCATGGGACAAGGACGCCAAACGATTCCTAGGAGGCCGAGGAGGAAACTCGTGGCTGTTCTGGAAACATAGTAAGGTAAATCAGGCACCCTATGACCCGGACGCTCCGGTCATCTTCGGGGCAGGTGCTCTGTCAGGGACGGGCCTTATCGGGGCCTCACGAATGGAAGTGACCGTTGTCTCGGCTGCGAAAACGGAGTCTCACTCCCTTGGAAACGTGGGTATGGGAAGCTCGTGGTCACCTGAACTCAAGTTCGCGGGGTACGACAACATCGTTATCAAGGGAAAATCAGACAAACCGGTCTATCTCAACATCTACAACGACGAGGTAGAGATCCGGGACGCATCAAATGTTTGGGGGAAGGGAACATTCTCGACAGAGACCCTTCTACTTGACGAGGTGGATGACCCAGATGCTCAGATAGCGAGCATCGGGCCTGCAGGGGAGAATCTGGCCATTCAGGCGACGGTAGAGCACGGGTACAGGAGCGGAACTCCAGTCGGCTCATCGATGGGCGCAAAGAAACTCAAGGCAGTAGTCGTACGAGGGACGGGTGCTATCAGTGTTCATGACCCCGAGAAAATATTTGAGCTAAACAGGGAGCTGGTGAAATCTGTTCAAGACTCCAAGAAAAGGCAGGGCATTGCATCCATAGAGAGGGCTGAGGGTAAGGACGCCTATTTACAGGGATTCCTTGTTGGGGATGCAGGGGTTGTCGGGAACTTTGAGAGCCACGACTGGAGAAACAGGCCCGACGTCAAGCAGCAGTACGAGGAGAATTATCTTGGGGAGTATTTCGTTAAAAACGTCGGGTGTTTCGGATGCCCATTCCCATGTCAGCCATTGTATAACCTGCCAGATTCGGGTGCAAACATCTGGAGATGTTACCCAACATACTGGCCTTGGAAACTGTGGATGACAGACCTCGGAGCAGCTTTCAAAACTCATAGGATGTGCTCCGATCTCGGTATGGACAGCAAGGAGATCGCAACAACCGTCTCATGGTTGATGCATCTTTACGATGAGGGAATAATATCAAAGAAAGATCTTGACGGTATCGCATTCGAGAAGGCGAGTAACGAGGCACTATTCGAGACTACAAGGAAAATAGCGCATAGGGAGGGGTTCGGAGATATCTTAGCAGAAGGCCCCTTTGCCCTTGCAGAGAAACTTGGCCCCAAAGCCATGGAGTATCTGTACCTCAACCAGGGATTGACAATGAGGACCTTTGAGCTCAGGGCAGAGCCCGGTACAGCACTCGGTGAGGCTATAGCCAGCCGAGGAAACAGTCTGAGGGCAACCACGTACCACGTCGTGCTCTGGGATAAGCCCGCCAAGGACGAATACGAGGGACCTGACCCACAAGAAACCGCTGACTCTTACGCATGGTCCAAGAAAAAGTTTGGAACAAAAAAGGCCATAGAGGCCACAGCGTACGAAGGAAAACCAATCGCGTTAATCTACGAGATGAATGGCGCAGCTATCGCTGACTCCCTTGGATACTGTACATCAATGATTCGCCCCCACAGAGTAGGTGCACCGGGATCACAATTCGGCGACGTCTCCTACGAGTTCGCTGCGAGCCGATTCACAGCAGCCACGGGAATACCAATGAACGAGAAAAAACTGTTCGAGTACGGGGAGCGAGTCTGCAACATAGAGAGGGCAATCATAGTACGTGACGGGAGAACCAGGGAAACAGACGCCATACCGGACTTCTTCTTCAAGGTACCAGTGTCTGACGGCGACCAAGCCGGATCAACACTCGACAAAGCCAAGTTTGAGAAGATGAAAGACGAGTACTACTCACTCAGAGGTTGGGACCCAGAGTCCGGGTACCAGAAGGAAAGCACCTTGAAGAAGCTGGGCATGAACGATGTCGGTAAACTGCTGAAAAAGATGAAGAAACTTGGCCCAGTAAAGGGGGGTAGATGATGAAGGTTCTGAACGTAGACATTGAGAAATGCACAGGATGCAGGACATGCGAGACAGCTTGTTCCCTAAAAAACACGGATAGGGTCCAGCCTTCCAGGTCACGGGTCAAGGTAATCAAGTACGAAAAACGAGGGGAGTACCACAACTACATCCCCATGGTTTGCCAGCAGTGCAGCACCCCGCTTTGTATGGAGGCTTGTCCAACGAACGCTATCTCAAGAGATGTGTCTCTCGGAGCTATGTTGGTTGATGAACAAGCCTGCGTAGGATGCAGGATATGTAACATGGCGTGTCCAGTGGGAGGAATCAGCATCGACCCAGTGTCCAATGTAGCCGTCAAATGTGAACTGTGCGAGGGTGACCCCGAGTGCGTAAAATATTGTGACAGCGAGGCTCTTTCCTACGTTTCACTGGACAGGCTTGACTCATCAATGAAGAGGAACAAATCGCAGAACATATCCGAGCTATTCAGGTTGATGCAGTCCATCAAATAACCCTTTTTACCTTATTCTTTCCGCATTCGTATAGACCTTTAATTTGCCCTGCCCTATCGAGGCAAGGGTTACCCCTGATACCTCGG
>CAYLJH010000126.1:0-6061 GCA_964383685.1 uncultured Candidatus Bathyarchaeia archaeon
GGGCTTCAAGACCCCCTCGGGAAAGGTGGAGATATACAGCGAGGCGTTGAAGGAGATGGGCGTGCCACCGATCCCCGAGATGGTAGCACACATCACCTCGACGGATGATTACCCGCTGGTCATGACATCAGGGAAGGACTCGTACTACTACCACAGCAGCTGGAGAAAACTTCCGACGCTCAGAAAGATATCAAAAGAGCCACTGGTGGAGATAAGCCTTGAGACCGCCGAGAAGTACGGACTTATTGACGGCGAGATGGCTTACATCGAGACCACAGAGGGCAGGATAACCCAGAGGGTCAGAGTTAACGATTCACTTGACCCGAGGGTCGTCTTCGTGGCGCACGGATGGTGGTTCCCTGAACGGGAGGACCTGGGATGGAAGGAGTCCAACGACAACATCCTCACCAAGTGGGACGGTCCCAAGTGCCAGGCCATGGGCGCGGTTACCTTGAGGGGGATCCCCTGCAAGGTCTACCCCGTATGATCCATCTTTTAACCCACTTTCCAGCCAGATATTCTTACAATGAACTGTCAACTCGTCGCTTACATCGGGGACAGGCACCTCTCCTCGCTACTGCTCAACAGCATGAAGATACAGGAGCCCCTCTACGGGGGCCACGCCACGGGAATGGGAGTCCTCAATGGAGATAAAATTGATATTATCAAGGCCGCCGGGCCCGTAGACCATGTCAAGAAGACCACCAAGATTGGAAAGCTCAAAGGCACGTGTGTCATCGGCCACTGCAGGTACAGCGGCCTGGCGAAGGACACCGAGGGCTACAACCTGGACGAGATGGCACACCCGTACATCAGCGACGACGGGAGGATCGCTTTGATGCACAACGGTGTCATCGCCAACTACAAGGAACTCTGGAAGTCACTGGATGGGGACCACACGTTCCGCAGCTACGGTAAGAAGGTTGACGATATCACTGACAGCGAGGTGGCGGTCCACATGCTCAGCGACGCCTACAACAGCGGAATGAGCATGGTGGAGGCGTTCCAGCACATCGCCCCAAAGCTCACAGGGATGTTCCTGCTAGCGGCCATCAACGTCGAGGAGCCCGACACGGTGTATATCTGCAACTGGTACCAGCCATGCTACATCGCCCTCGGCAGAAACGAGGCCATGTTCGTCAGCAGCAGGAGGGGCCTAAGGGATGTTGACATGGACAGGGTCTTCCAGCCACCCAAGAACAGCGTCATCAAGCTGACCAGGGGAGGCGTCGAGGTCCACGTCATGGACCCTGAGAGGGAGATACCCAGGATGACCATGAACGAGTTCAAGGCCAAGCGCATGATCCGGAACACCCTCAGGGAGAAGGGGAGGACTGATGTAAGGGTGCTGTTCCAGGTACACAATCCGGAAGGATGGGCCGAGGTTTATGAGGTATCCGCAAATGAGTGGAAAGCCCAGAGGGCGAGGGGAATCTACATTATGAACCCTTACTTTGAGCTACTAGAGAGCATGGTAGCTGACGGGATCATCTTGGAGTCTATCGATCCGAGACCCGAGGGCGGTTTCGATGACGTTCCTCGGTACAGCTACGTGCTGGCCTAAACCATTTTTAACAAACTTTATATAATTTAGGCGTGCCTAAATCTCTGATCTGGTTTGAGCAGCGAAAGCGTAGAGGAGTACCTCGAAGCAATATACAGCATCAACGAGCGAGGCGAGAAGGCCAAGAACCAGGAACTGGCTGAGAAACTCAAGGTCAGTCCACCCAGCATAACACAGATGGTCAAGCGGATGGCAGAGGAGGGCCTCGTGGAGTACGAGCCCTACAAGGGAGCTACCTTGACAGGGAAGGGAAACGCCTTGGCCCAGAAAGTTGTGCGAAAGCACAGGCTGCTGGAACGTTTCCTCTACGACTACCTCAAACTACCCTTCGAGAAGGTACACGACGAGGCGTGCCGCATGGAGCACAGCCTGTCAGACGAGACCACCGCTGCATTGTGCAAGGCACTTGACAACCCAGAGGTCTGCCCAGACGACCTGCCAATCCCGCATTGTTCACTTGGAGTCGATGACTGCGATCAATGCGAGGAAGCCCGAAGCAAGATTGACGTAGAGACGCCGCTGACGACACAGCTCAGCAGGTTGCACCCAGGGGAGGAAGGGGTCGTTGCCTACATACACAGCGGAAGGCATTCAGGCAAGCGCCTGCAGGACATGGGTCTGACACCTGGCACCCACATAAAGATGGTTAACGCGGCACCGTTCAAGGGCCCAGTAGAGATTGAGGTCAGGGGAACAAGCCTTGCCCTGGGCAGGGGACTTGCAGCACACGTTTACATCAACGTAGAGGACGAGGGACAGCCCTGGAAAAGGGTCCACCCCCACGGTCCACACCACAACACGGTCAAGGCCACTAAGTGAGCCATAAATGAGCGACAAGATAACAATCGGACTAGCTGGTAACGCCAACGTCGGGAAGAGCGTCATCTTCAACCAGCTCACAGGACTACACCAGCACGTCGGCAACTGGCCAGGAAAGACAGTTGAGAGGGCCGAGGGAACCCTCGTATTCGAGGGAAAGGAGATCGAGATCATCGACCTCCCCGGAATCTACAGCCTGAGCACTTACAGCATCGAGGAAATAGTGAGCCGGGAGTACATCGCTATCGAGCACCCCGATGTAATAATCAACGTTGTCGACGCCGGGGCATTGGAAAGAAACCTGGCGTTCACGGTCCAGCTTATGGAGCTTGAGCCCCGGATGGTCCTCGCCGTCAACCAGATAGACCTGGCTGAAAACAAGGGAATAATCATCGACACGGAGGAGTTGGGCAAACAGCTAGGAGTCCCTGCTCTTCCAACGGTGGCCATCAAGGGGACAGGGTTAACTGATCTGGTGGCAACGGCGGTAAAGACCACGGAAGAGGCACCTACTAAACCGATTCTCTATGGAAGCGAGATCGAGGAGAGCATTGAGACCATAAAGGGCAGGATTGAGGTGCAAACGCCCTACCCGGCCCGCTGGGTCGCCATCAAGCTACTGGAAAGGGACGACGAGATCGAGGAAATCATCTACGACGCGCACCCTGAGCTCAGGGAGACCGTGGAGCGGGAGCGGTTCAAACTGGAATCCGCCCACGGACACGACTTTGGAAGCGTCATCGCCTCCGAGAGGTTCGCTCTGGCTCACAAGATCGCCAGCATAGCGACAAGTTTCATCGAGCCCCGGAAGAGCATCGGCAAGAAGATTGAGGACATCGCCAGCCACCCGGTCCTGGGCTATGTCCTGATGATCGTCAGCATCCTGACGGTGTTCTACTCAATATTCAGTTTCGGCGACTGGCTTGCCGGGGTCATCGACGCGTTTTTCGCTGTGATAAACACGACGTACTTTAACGTCCTCGGTGAGACCTGGGCCACCACATTCTTCTGGAACGCAATAGTTGATGGTTTCATCGGCGGAATGGTCGTCGCTATACCCTACATCGGGCCGTTCTACCTGGTGCTATCACTGCTGGAGGACTCGGGGTACCTGGCCAGGGTTGCGTACCTCATGGACTCCGCGATGCACTCCATTGGCCTCCACGGGAAGGCGTTTATCCCCGTCATGCTGGGGTTCGGGTGCAACGTGCCCGCCGTCCTCGGGGCGAGGATCATGGAGACCGAGCGCGAGAGGCTTATCTGCGCCTTCGTGGCAAGCCTCGTCCCGTGCGCAGCAAGGAGCATCGTCATAATGGGCCTCGTGGCGACCTACGTGGGCTTCAAATGGGCAGTGCTGCTCTACGTCATCGATTTCTTCCTCATATTCATACTGGGGAGGATCGCGTACAAGGTGGCACCCGACGAGCCGGTGGGCCTCATCATGGAGATGCCCGGATTCAGGCTGCCGAGCCTCAGCACAACGGCCACAAGGACCTGGTTCAAGCTGAGGATGTTTCTCAAAGAGGCCATGCCCATCATGGTCGCTGGGAACTTTATCGTGCAGCTGGCATCAGTCCTGGGCCTGCTTGACGTCATCGAGGGGATCATGAGTCCCGTCACCGTGGGGTGGCTGGGTCTTCCCTCGGCAGCGGGGGTGGTGCTGATATTCGGCATACTGAGAAAGGAGCTGACCCTCATCCTGCTGGCCTCGCTGGCCGGTACCATGGATTTCAGCACCTTCATGACGCCGGTCCAGATGATGGTGTTCGCGTTCGTGGTCATGGTCTACGTGCCATGCGTCTCCACCATAGCGGCACTGGTGAAGGAGTTCGGGTACACCAAGGCAGGAATCATCAGCGTCGTGGAGATCGTCGTGGCCGTGTTGCTGGGCGGGGTCTTATCCAGGGTATTACCTTTCATCGGCCTCGCGTAGCCCCGGCCCACGGGCGGTACCTACAGGTTGTTATTCTGGAAATTTTTTATTTTGGAGGTGGGACGGGGTCCGACCCGGTGGGGGAGAGTGGCAGTTCATGCTGAGGTTGAACCCATCCTCCTTTTCGGGAATATCCTACGTAATTACGTAGGATATTCCAAAAATTTTCTCCACCTGAAACCAGACCCAGAAAATATCCCATGTAATTATATGGTTTATTTCAGTTTGGAGTTCCCGAATGAAAAAAAAGCGCGGAACGGCATTGATCTAGGATCAGCCGAGGACTAAATTGGTACCAAAGTAATCAATGGCCTTACATTAGCTCCGGGTTTGAGGGGTCGTTGTTGTCGACGACGATGTCTGCAGACTCCTCTGGCCTTGCTTCCTCCTTGTACAGGCGCTGTCCCGGAATGTAGCGCGCCCTGTAGCGGCGGCTCAGCTCCTCCTTTCCACCGGGATCCCGTTCAACACCCCTCCTCAGCGACTCGTCTTCGGTGATTGATAGGTAGATGGATAGGTCCCAGTAATTCCTGAGCTCTGGGCGTAGGGAGAAGACGCCGTCGAAGACCAGCACGGTCCCCGGTTTGAACTCGTAGAGCATGGAAGGGTCGGGGCTGTTCACCCTGTAATCGAACATGTGGAGCCGGTACTCGCCGCCGGCCTTGAAGGGGTCCAGGAGGTGCTCTTTGAGGGATTCGAGGTTGAACGAGTCCCTGTAAAAGCCCTCGGGGCTGTCTCGGCCCCTTGCTGCCCTGACTGATCGGGGGTTGTGGTAGCCGTCAACTGACGCCTCGGAGACGGGAATCCCCCTGTCCCTGAGCTCGGTTGCTAACTCTCCTGCAAGTATTGATTTACCCGCTGCATCAACGCCGTCAATTGCCACCATATAGGGCTCATCTCCGTGTTCACGGATGACCCGCTCAGCAAGTAGGTTCAGGAGCTCGGACCGTTTCATACCCAATACAAGCCGTCCGAGGTTAACTGGTTAACGGTGGTAAGGATGAAATAGGCCGGTGTGACCCCCTCGGTATGGAACCCCGGGGCACGTTATACCTGAACCCAAACATGGACAACACCGATGCAACAATCGAGGCGGCGAGGAAGCGCGTGTCCGATCTTGGATTAAAGTACGTTGTAGTCGCGTCAAGCTCGGGTAGCACTGGCGTCAAGGTGGCAGAGGCGTTCAAGGACTCCGGGGTCAAGGTTGTGGTGGTCACGCTTTTTGCCACCAGCTCAAGCAAGCCAAACCAGGAGCAGCTATCCAAGATCAGGGAGCTCGGGGGTGAGGTGGTAACATCCAGCCACGCGTTGATGGGCGTCCCCGAGAGCCTTGCCAAGATCAAGCAGGGGTACGTGACGCCAAACACCATCATCAGGGAGGTGCTCAGGCGGTTCAGCCAGGGAACCAACGTGGTCGCCGACATCGTCATGATGGCCTGCGACAGCGGCGTCATCCCGGAGGGGGAGGAGGTCATGGCTATCGCGGGAATGGGGAACAACGCAGACACGGCGTGGATACTCAGGGCATGCGGCTCGTTCAACTTCTTCGACAAGATAAACGGGTTAGAGTTCAGGGAACTGGTGGCGCTCCCAAGGACAAAAAAGTTCTGGTAGCACTAAATGGTACCATATTTCTTGAATACGTCGTAGAGCCCAGCGCCCTTCTTGAGCTCAGCCCGTGTGAGTGTCTCGCTGGAGGCGACTTCAAGGGCCTTCTTGATTACCTCGTCGATGATGTCCTTGGG
>CAYLJH010000127.1:0-6050 GCA_964383685.1 uncultured Candidatus Bathyarchaeia archaeon
GACCTGTAGGGGGCATGTACTTCCTCGATGAGCTCGCCGATGGGGTTTCTCAGCTCCCCCACCTTCTCACCCTTCTCGACGACGGCGTTGAGCTCGCACGTGTTTGTGAACAGGCCGCCCATGCTTGTCTTGGGCCAGCTGCTCTCCTGGGCCACGTATTGATTCATCTCCTGGCCCACGGGCTCCTCCTGGATCATCCCGAGGCCGATCAGGACGTTCCGCACCCCCTGAGTCCCTACCTGTACGAGTTCTTCCCACAGCCTGCCACCTCCTCCCACCTCGACGCCGATGCACGGGATGTCCCTGATGCCGGTCTGGATGCTGAGGCTGCCCATCATGTGGCTCCTCGTGCGTATTCCCCCGAGGACCGGGACTCCCTGGCCGAACCACTTGTACAGCTCCCTGTTCCTGTCACCGACGATCCTGTCAGTCTCCTCTGTCCCCCTGGCATGGATGTACCTGGCCATGAACGCCTTGCCTCCCTCGTGCATGTCAAGCACCACGGTGCAGTCCTTGACCAGGTTCTCCCATAGGCCTGACACGATCCGTTCAGTCAGCAGCCCTTTGGGGTTACCGGGCCAGACCCTGTTCATGTTGAGGTTCTCGTAGCCGATGCTAGGCGGGGTTATCCTGTGCCCGGTGTTGAAGGCCAACGGGTTTGAGACCGGCACCGCCAGTATCTTCCCTGATAACTCACCCGGATCAACGCTGTCCATTATCCTGTTGATGATCTCGATACCGCTGTACTCGTCCCCGTGCTGCGCGCCGAGTAGGGTCAACGTGGGGCCATCTTTGGTACCATTTATTGCCCTGACCCAGACCCCGATAGGCGAACCGTCGGGGTAGCTGGCGAGCTCTACCCTGAAACTTGTCTTTGAGCCCTTATCCACCGATTTATTGAATACCTTCATGGGTGAACAATGGTCTTCGTGTTTGAAGGCTTTTATCCTCAAAACTCATGCGTAAATCCATGAGTTCAAAGATCAAGGATACCGTTCTCGCTTGGCTGAAGGACAACTCTACCCAGATGTTCAATATGAGCGACCAACTTTTCAAGTGGGCCGAGCCGGGCCTCCGCGAGTACAAATCAAGCAAGCTTCTGGCCGAGTACATGGAAAAGCTGGGCTTCGAGGGCGAGATGGGCGTCTCGGACATGCCTACGGCGTTCAACAGCGAGTGGGGAGACGAGGGGCCCGTCATCGGCCTCTTCGCCGAGTACGATGCAACGCCGGGGCACAGCCAGAAACCCGTCCCGTACGATGCCCCAGAGGTTCCCTATGCCCCTGGGTTCACCGACGCCCACAACATGCTGGGTGTGGCGAGCTGTTTCAGCGCAGGTGCGTTGAAAGCGGCGATTGAGGACCATGGGCTGAAGGCACGTATCAGGCTCCTGGGCACACCCGCCGAGAAACTATGCGTAGGCAAGCCGTTCATGGCACGTGACGGCTGGTTTGATGGCATGGATTGCCTTCTTGCGTGGCACCCTGGCGGCCCCACAACGGTGCTGGGCGAGGTTTGGCCGAGGACATACAAGTCAATGGTCTACAGCTTCAAGGTTGACGCCGCAGCCGAGGGGCAGAGCGGGGCTGTAACGTACCCCGGCTCACTTGACGCCGCGGTCCTCATGTACACTAACGTGAACATGATGAAGGAGCACATGCCGGCACTCATGCGAAGGGGCGGCAGCATCAACGAGTTCATGATGACTGGGGGGCAGTGTACCGTGGCCAACCCCACGCTCAGCCAGATCGTGTACGCCTGGAGGAACAGCAACATCGTTGATCAGGAGGACGTCGGCAAGGTCATTGACAGGTGCGCGAAGGGCGCGGCGCTAGTGGCTGACCTGAACGTCGAGCCTAGGATTCTAACCGCCGTCAGGACGGGTCTTCCAAACACGGTCATGAGGGATGTCATGTGGAAAAACCTCAACGAGATCGGGGCACCGGTGTACACTGAGGAGGACAAGGCATTTGCCCGCGAGATTCAGAAGAACATGGGTCTGGAGCCCCTAGACGAGCCAATGTACACCGAAATCGTACCATCCGAGAAAGCCTACGGGGCATTCCACCCCGCCGACGATGTCAACGAGTTCACGTGGCACTGCCCCACGGCAAGGCTGTACGTGAGCAAGGCGATGGAGCCAATCCCCGGTGTCCGATACCCGAGATGGGCGAGCAGCGCCCTCTGTGGCATGGGAGTCACCCACAGGATGGGCATGTGTGCGGCACAGGTGATGGGTGTAAGCGCCATTGATGTCATCAGAAGCCCGAAGACCCTGAAGGATGCCTGGGCCGAGTTCAAGGAGCGGAAGAAAGTCCACGATGAGCCGCCCCTGCTTCCCAAGGGGCTGAAACCCCCTGTGGAGCTACGGTGGCCCGAGTGGGTTGACAGGCCCGGCTCGGAGTGGTGGATTCCGCCCCAGTGAGCCAACGAGTAATAAAAAGATGGGTCCCTAGAAATAACTCGGTGGGAGTGTTTTCTCCCCCAGCTTCATCAAGCCGTCCTTGATGCCATTGTGTACTGCCCAGAACGCCTCCGGGATTCCCTCCTCGTCGCCGTAGAGTTTCTCCATCCTGGCCAGCTTTTCCAGGTGCTTTTTCACCCTGATGCTGAACTGCTGGATGTAATCCGCCTGTGGGTACTCCTTGTCGAAGACCTGTCTGAATAACTCCTTGAGGTCATCGTACTTGGGGATGTACCCGATGGGTGTCTCGATGGCCTCGTACTCTCCGTGTACTCTTCCCTCGGCCCACAGGAGCCAGACCTTCTTGTCCACCTTCTCGTTTGTGTACACGCCCTCGTGTTTCAGGAAATAGTTGGTGCTGAACACCTTTGGGACCCTTGTCAGCTTTTTACCGAACTCGATGTGGTTCTTGAGGTACCTGCCGAACGGCACCACCATGAAATCCATGATTGCCATCGGGCTGCTCTTCCTGACGCCCGCCCGTCCAAGGGTGGCCGATGTGGTCTCTGACTCGATGATTGCCCCCATGTAGACGCCGTGTTCCCAGCTCAATGCCTGACTGACGGGTACGTTGGTGTCGCTGTCCCTTCCGCCGTAGAGCATCCCATCAATGATGAGTCCCTCAGGGTCATTGTAATGTAGGTCAGCGTTTTCAAGCTCGTTGATGCGGATGGTGTACCGTGCGTTCTTGTGGGCCACTCCCACCTCTTTGCCACTGGCGTCCTTCATACCCTTCCCCCATTTACCGATGTGGTTGAGGCCATCGGTGGGGTACTTCTCATCTGGGATGCCCATGTTCAGCCAGTATGGCTTTCCATCCTTGACCAACACGTTGCTAAATATCATCTCGCGTGGAGAGGTCAAGGTCTTGTAGATGAACGGGTCATCAGTGGGGTTCACGTCGGTGATGATGCCGAAAACGCCCTGCTCGATGTTCACCGCCCTGCAGTTTCCCTCGTCATCCATCTTCAGGTATGCAACGTCATCGCCCACTATGGACTGACCTGGGATCATGGCCGTGCTGGTCTTTCCACAGGCGCTGGGGTATGCCCCCGTGAAGTACGTGGTCCTGTCCTTCCCCTCGGGCTTGACCCCCATGATGAGCATGTGCTCAGCCAGCCAGTCCTCGTTGTTTGCCTTGTAGACTGCCAGCCTCAGCGCCAGTTTCTTGAGGCCCAGGCTGTTTCCGGCGTACTGGTTGTTGACGGTGTACACCTTGTTGTCTTTGAGGTCCATGTAGATGCGGCGCTTGTCGATGTTCACCGTGGTCTTTCGTTCGTCAACCTCTCCTGCGCTGTGTATGAAAGTGAAGAACTCTTCGCCTCCATCCAGCTTCTTGAACTGCTCGTACCCTTTCCTGTACAGGATGTCCTCGCTGTGGGCGACGTACGCGCTATCCGTCAGCTGGAGGGCGCATATCGTGAACCTGCTGTCCGTGGGCCCGAGGCTGAAGAACCGGATGATGCACTCCTTCCCCCTCATGACCCCTTCCATTAAGCTGAGGGCCTCTTTCAATCCCTCTTCCCGTGGAACCGTGTTGATTCCCTTGCTCATCTGCATCTCGGGGGTGACAAGCACCCTGGTGTTTTCCTTGTCCCGCGCCTGGTCATTGTAGCCGTCCCAGTGGATGGTGTGGCCCTCCATCTCCAGGAGGTGCTCCTCCCCGTTATCGATGGATAGCTGTCGGACGTAATCAATGTCGGCGTCATCGTCCGTGATGACCGTCGCCTTGTCTGGCTTACAGAGTGTGAGAAACCTCCCTACTTGCTTCTCAACATGGGGGTTGTTAATCGCCTTGAGCTTCTCAAGGTTCTCCCTGTCCATGTATCCTGATAGTGAATCCAATGTACCTCTCCTGTAGATTATTTGATAGGATTTTAGACTTATCGGTGACCACACCTCAATTTTGTACGAATATTCAAAATACGGCTATTTTTTGGGTTAGTATTTCAATTTCTAACCAATAAAAATATTCTATTCCAAATGGAATGTTAGAGAAGCTACTCTTCCTCGGGTGGTTTGATGTCCTTGAACGTGAACCATAGCGCGATATCGTAGAAGCTTTTGATGACCCCCGCGATGAGGAAAGGCATACTGAGGCCGACGAACTGCATTACGTACGTGGCTATGCTTGGCCCGATTGCCATGGTCAAACTCCTGGGCAGGTTCAACAGGGCGTGGAACCTGCTCCTCTCCTCGGGTTTCACTATTGCCATCGTGTAGCTCTGCCTCGTGGGTACGTCCATCATGCTCAGCAGGCTCCTGCCCAGGTAGAAGAACAGGCTCGTCTCAAGAGTCGGCATGTATGGGATGACCGCCATCATCATGTTGGCTGGCAGGTGGCTGAACACCATGGTGTTGATGAGTCCGATGCGCTTGCTGATCCTAGCCGCAAGCATGAATGAGACCGCCGCCAGCAGGCTGGACGCCGAGAAGATCATGCCGATCCTGTCAATGCCAAGCCCGAACTTCTCGAAGAACCAGTAAGCCGCAAGGCCCTGGCCTATGAACGCGCCCCCGAGGGCGTCCATGCTGAACAGGATCGAGAGAAGCACCGCGTACCTCTTTGTCTCGGGGCTAAGCGCCACCTGGACCGCCTTCTCCTCCTCGATCTCGGCCTCATCGTCAAGCATCAGGTACAGGAGCACGACAGCCAGGTTAAGGACGGTAAAGACCCCGAACATCATCCTGTAGGCCGTGCCCTCCACGTACCCCCATCCCTGGAGGACCACCAGTAGCCCCGTGAAAAGCGAACCCGCCGCCGTCGCCAGTGAACCAATTGTGCTCCTTATGGCGTAGAGGTTCGTCCTCTCCTCGTCCACGCAGCACTGGGCCAGGATAACCCGTTCAAGCATCTGGGCTGCACCGAAACCGCCACCATAGCCCATTGATGCGATAACAGCCGTGATGACAAGGAGGATTGGCTGATTGGTTAACGTGAAGACCAGCCCGGCAGCCGTTGACAGGAGGCCGAAGACCATGAGCAGCTTTCGCCTCCTCATGCGGTCCGCCAGGTACCCCGCGATCAGGTTGAACAGCGTCGAGGTGGCCAAGCCACCGGACAGCACCAGCCCGGTCTGCCAAAGCGGCAGCCCCAGGGATTTGAGATAGATTACGAAGAAGATGCTAACAAAGCTGCCCGCGAACGCCTGTATGGGGCGCACCGCCAGCAGGATCTTGCCGTTCCTATTTACCCAGTCCAGCATTTGCATGATAGGTGCCTAAAAGCTGATAACACTACCCATGAAAACGTTAAAGCTACCCAAAACAATCTTCAACTATGTCTGAAAACGGTAGACTTTCAAGATTCTGGGTGCAGGAACTCACCCGCCCCGCCTTTGAGGACTGGATGACCAACGAGCCAGAGCCCATAGTAATCATCGGGATCGGTGCCATCGAGCAGCACGGAATCCACCTCCCCCTGGGCACCGACAGCCTGGGGGTCCACGAGTTCATCCACGAGATAGCCAGCAGGACCAACAGCGTCTGCATACACCCGTGCTGGGCGGGCTTCAGCCCCCACCACATGGCGTTCCCCGGCTCAGTTACCTTCTCCGCGGATACCCTGCTGAACATCCTCCTTGAT
>CAYLJH010000128.1:0-242 GCA_964383685.1 uncultured Candidatus Bathyarchaeia archaeon
GTATCCCTTAGGGAGGAGCTCATTAAGAAGGAAAAACTGGCTGCGATCGGGCGGATATCCTCTATCGTTGGGCACGAACTCAGAAATCCTCTGGGAGTAATAAAAAACTCAGCTTACTTCCTTAAACTAGTTCTAGGAAAGACCTTGAACGAGAAGGTAGACACGCATCTCAGTTTAATAGAGGAAGAAGTAAATCGGTGTTCAAGAATCATCAGTGACTTGCTTGATTTCGCTAGAGGCCC
>CAYLJH010000128.1:252-6017 GCA_964383685.1 uncultured Candidatus Bathyarchaeia archaeon
AGGCCCCAAACAGCCTGAGAAAAGGGTTATCCAGGTCAATGAACTGCTTGGTGATGTCCTCCACAGGATCAGAGTCCCTGAAGATATAGATGTCCAGATGTTCCTCCATGACGTTCCCGTTGTCCACGCAGACAAGGACCACCTCATTCGTGTGTTCATCAATATCATAAACAACGCTATTGAGTCGATGCCGAAGGGGGGCAATCTCATGGTGTCAACGCTTTTTGTCGATGGGAATGTTTCCATATCAATAAAAGACAACGGCGGTGGCATCGATGAGAAAGACAAGGTAAAAATGTTCACGCCTCTGTTCTCGACGAAGGTCAAGGGGACAGGTTTAGGTCTCTATGTCGTCAAGCAATTGATCGAATCCAACGGCGGCGATATCTCCTTCACGTCTCAGGTTAATGAGGGCACGGAGTTTACCGTCTCATTCCCCCCTGGAGGTGGGTCTGATGTCTAAGGCCAGGATTTTGATAGTCGATGATGAGTACGGGATCACGGCAACTCTAAGTGACATCTTAGAGGTCTACGGGTACAACGTCGAGATAGCCAATGACGGATACAAAGCTATTGAAGTTGTCAAAGAGTCGTTCTTTGATATCATATTCATGGACATCAAGATGCCCGGGATCAATGGCACCGAGACCTTCAAGGAGATCAAGAAGATTAGCCCCAAGACCGTGGTCATGATGATGACAGCTTTCGCGGTTGACGATCTAATATCCGAGGCGCTCAAGGAGGGGGCGTATGGGGTTATCTACAAGCCACTGGATTTCGAAAAGGTCCTAGATTTCTTGGAAAAATTCGAGAACGGCGGTCTCATCCTGATGGTGGACGACGATCCGAACACCTGTATCTCTCTACTCGACATACTGGAGGAGAAGGGGTACCTTGTTTCCAAGGCAACCAGCGGTGTGGACGCCATCGAGCGGCTGAAGGAGAAGGACTACGAGGTGGTGTTCATTGATTTCAAGATGCCCGTCATGAACGGCCTGGAGACCTACCTTGAACTGAAGAAGATTAAAGAGGATGTCAAGGTGATAATGATGACCGGCTTCCGACATGAGGTAGAAGACCTGATAGAAAACGCGAGGAAGTACGATGTGTACTCAATCCTCTACAAGCCTATCGAGGTCGATGACATGCTCCAACTAATTGAAGGGATTATTGAAAAATAGGAAAACGGGCCAGAAAGATGAAGATTCTACTAATTGAGGACGACGAGGGTTTCGCGAATGGTCTGCTGGACATCATGCAGATCAGCGATTATCGCGTTGATATAGCCCTGGATGGGAAAACTGCCCTCGGCCTCATCAAGGAGAACGAATACTCCGCGGTCATAGTGGACTTGAATCTTCCCGATATCGATGGGACCAAACTCATATCTGAGATATACAAGCTGAGAAAAGATGTGCAGACCCTGATCCTGACAGGTGATACCTCACGGGATGCAGCGGTCCAGGCCATAAATGTAGGAGCAGACGCCTTCCTCACAAAGCCCATTGATTTCAACGCATTCTTCGAGACCCTAGAGCGGATGGAACTCGTCTACAACAACAAGCTGATAGAGAAAGCCCTGGTTGAGGAGAGAATCAAGCTCAAACAGGCACAGAAACTGGACGAGATGCGAAACCAGTTCATCAACACGGCGACCCACGAGATCAAGACCCCCATATCCGCTATCCTGGGGTACACCGAGCTTATCTCAGATAGCTTCCACCTTCTCCCCGAGGACGTCCAGAGCTACTTCAAGGTAATCCAGAGGAACGTTAACAGGCTCTTGGCCCTCACAAATGATCTACTTGAGGTCCAGCGGATCGAGTCGGGCCGGTCGGCAGTCGAGATGGGGATCCACAACATCATGGCACTGCTTGAGCAGACCCGGCTAGAAACCTACCCGATTCTGGAGGGAAAGAGACAGCATCTAATTGTCACGTCCAAGTCTCGCGGTGACTGGGTCTTCGATAGGAACAGGATAACCCAGGTACTTCTGAACTTGGTGTCCAACGCGTCCAAGTATTCCCCGGAGGGCTCACAGATCCAGCTGAAAGTACGCAACACGGTCTCAAAGCTCTTCATCGAGGTCACGGACGAGGGTGTGGGCCTCACGGAGGAGGATATCGAGAAACTGTTCATTCCATTCCCGGATATCCTGGTTAAGGGCAAGACTGACAGCACCGGCCTGGGCCTGAGCATATGCAAGGGGATCATCGATCTGCACAACGGTGAGATTTGGTGTGATTCAGGTGGACTGGGAAAGGGAAGCCGCTTCACGTTTATGCTCCCAAAGAAATCAAGTCCCCCGCCACAGCCCGACGACCGCCCTGCTTTTTATCGAAGTTCTAAAACCGAGGAATCGGATACAGTTAGAGACTAGGGTTCAGCGTAAACCTTTATCATTTAGGCTTCAGGAGTTCTATCCCTCGGTGTAAGAGATGGCAAGGGATAGTATTCCGGTCCGTTAAGGACGAAGAGACACACTCCCAGATCATTGAGCTAGAGGGACACCTCATCGATTCTAACATCCTGTCAAAGGTCCTTGACACGGTCATGGACATGCAGGGCGATTTCGAGTTCCTAGAGTTCAATGTCGGCAAGAGGAAAGACGATTACAGTTCCACGAGAATTCGCGTTATGGGTGATACGGGGGAGCATCTAGAGAAAATAGTGAGCGAGCTGCTCCGGGTGGGCGCTATGCTTCAGGAGACACCTGAGGTGGCGTACGAGGCATCGCCGGGAGACATGATGCTCCCTGACGAGTTCTACTGCACAACGAATCACCCCACGAGTGTCTATATGAACGGCGACTGGGTCGAGGTTGGGAACCTGATGATGGACAAGCACATCATAGTGGAGCCCGGGAACAACAGGGCGTACTGCAAACCCATCAGCGATGTCAAGGAGGGAGACCTGGTGGTGGTGGGGGACAGGGGTGTCAGGATAATGCACCCCGAGAGACCAAGGGAAGGCGTTGGCGTATTCGAGTTCATGAACAGCAATGTCTCCCCTGAGAAGCCCGCCACATCTATAATCAGGGAGATAGCCCTGAGCCTCAAGAGCAACGCGGGCAACGGCGGCAAGATAGTTGTGGTCGCGGGGCCCGCATTAGTTCACACCGGCGCTGCGCCGTACCTGGCCGAGATGATCAGGCTTGGCTACGTTGACGCCGTGCTATCGGGGAACGCGTTGGCCGTACATGACATCGAGTACGCACTCTACGGGACATCCCTGGGCGTGAACCTTGAGCAGGTCAAGGTCCAGAGCCCCAGGAACCACATCGCGGCCATCAACCAAGTGCTGAAAGCGGGCTCGATCAAGGCTCTGGTGGAAAGCGGCAAACTCACCAAGGGAATCTTCTACGAGTTGATCAAGAAGGACGTGCCTTTTGTGTTGGCCGGCTCCATCAGGGACGATGGGCCCATACCCGAGGTCATCCAGTGCTCCGGCGAGGCCCAGGCGAGGTACAAGGAGGTGGTCAAGGACGCGAGCTTCGTCATCATGCTGGCATCGACCCTCCACAGCATCGCGGTGGGCAACATGCTGACCAGCCAGGTCAAGACCATCTGCGTTGATATCAACCCCTCAGTGGTCACCAAGCTCAGCGACAGGGGCACCAGCCAGGCAGTGGGGATAGTGACCGATGTCGGCACATTCATGCCGCTGCTGGTGAGCGAGCTGAAGAGCTAACCCCCTTTTCGATAATTTATTATTCGATGCCATGTCACGGTGAGTATGAACAAGGCTCGGGGCTTTATCAGGCTGATAAGGCTTGAGCGCGCCATCTCGGCCGCCGTGGGGGTCATACTCACTGGAATCATAGTGAAGGATTTGTCGGTATTCCAGTGGGATTATGTCATCGCGTGCCTCAGCGTCTTTTTCTCGACGTTCGCCAACTTTGCACTGAACGATTACCATGACCTGGACATCGACGTGTTCAACAAGAGGAAGGACAGGCCCCTAGCCAACGGGGTTTTCAGCCCCCGCACGGCGGTCTGGATAGCCGGTGTGAGCTGCGTTATCGCGTATGCGCTTGCGCTGCAGCTCAGACCAATCCCCCGTGTAATGATCATGGCGGGTCTCCCCGTCTCCCTAGCCTACAACCTATACCTGAAGCGGTACCTGGCATTCAAGAACCTGTTCACGGGGCTGGCCAACGTGGGCGTCATCCTCGTGGGGGCCCTGGTGCTGGACAACATCGTCGAGACCTTGGCGTGGTACCTGACCTTCATCGGTTTCTTCTTCAGCATCAGTTACGAGGTTATGCTTGATATCGCAGACGTGAAAGGCGATCTTGCCATGGGGGTCCAGACTATTCCAGGCAGGTTTGGCACCAGGAAGGCCGCCTGGCTGAGCGTCATCATAGGGATAGGAGCCGTCTTCGTCAACCCCCTGCCGTTCTTCATCCAGGTTGACCCCCGGCTTTTCAGGGACTATTTGTTCCTGGGCCTTGTAATGCTCTCCGTCGCCAACCGCCTGCTCATCTCAAGGGAGCTGCTGATTGACCAGAGCCCCGAGAACGTGTGGCGGTTGAAGAAGCGGCTGTTCAGAAACCTCCAGATGGGCGGCATCACATACCTCATTGGTTTCCTGTTCTAGTTTATTTTAAACCCCTAGTCGGTACACAGTACAGGTGCATCATTATGTCTGAAGATTACTATCCAGCATCGGAGAATGAAGGGGGCTGGCGAGTCGCTGACCCAGAGACCCTGGGAGTGGACGCGGAGAAGCTCAAGGAGGCCATTGATTTCCACGACGGTTCGGAGTACACCACGGGCCACGGAGGCGCAATTCTTGTCATCTACAAGGGGCACGTCATAGGCGAGAGCTACGTGACGGGGAGAGAGGGAGGACCCCAGCCATGGAAGCCAACGTCGTGCAACGACGTGAAATCATCCACGAAATCAGTGTTCGGCACCGCGGTGGGTGTATTCCTGGACGAGTTCAAGGACAAGGTGAGCCTTGAATCCTATCTCGTGGGCAAGAGCCGGGAGGATTCACTGATCCCCCAGATATGGGACCAGCCGTTGACCGACGCGAGGAAGATGGACATCAAGTTCAAGCACGCCATATCAATGACCTCGGGCCACGAGTCAGATGAGCCCTGGGTTGCGCCATCGCCTCGACACCACTACAAGGACTATGAGGGAGCCCTCAACATGTACGAGTACTGCTTCGGCTGGTGGTACTTTGAGGGGGTTCCCGCACATCACACACTCATGTTTGAACCAGGCACAGATTTCAATTACAGCAACTTCGGGATGGAGCAGGTGGCACTGGTCATGAGGAATATCTCGGGCGAGCAGGTGGGGCCATACGTGTATGACCGCGTGCTGGGAAAGATCGGGATGGACATCAAGCTAAGGGACAACCAGTACAGGGAGATGGTCTACAACGACCCAAGGGAGCTCAACTTCTCCGACGAGCCCGGTTGGGGCGTCGGCGGGAGCACCGGATGCAACGCATACGGCGCGGACAGGAGTGAAAGCCCGTACGGCCACAACACCATCGTGGGCAGCACCTTCAGGCTGACGGTGAGGGGCTATGCGAGGCTCGCGTACCTGTGGCTCAGGAAAGGACTGTGGAAGGGCGAACAACTGGTCCCAGAGGAGTGGCTAAAGGTGGCAACGAGAAGGTTTGTCAGGGACAACGGCGAGACTCCTAGCCCGTATGGCTACACGTTCTGGATAATGGACGAGTGGGAGAACGTTCCCAATGACTGCTTCGGGTCCCGTGGCCACAACATGAACGACAGCTACGTGATC
>CAYLJH010000129.1:0-6006 GCA_964383685.1 uncultured Candidatus Bathyarchaeia archaeon
CTGGCGAAATTCGGTTCGAAAATCTCCCATCTCAAGAGTACCGGTATCCTGGTAAGCCATGCGGCGATGACGCCTCATCCTTTTTTGGTCAGGAACTTCCTCTTGTACCAAGTTCGACTCAGCGGGCATCGATTCATAAATATCGAGCGGGATGACTTCTTCACCGGCTTCCATTCTGGCCTGGATTTCGACATTGGTAAAATCTCCAGCCAGACCAATTTCCAGTCGCTCTTGTCCAAGCAGCACGCGTTCGATGGTGGTATCACTCACTTTGTTCATGGCGTCAGAAATAGCCGCCCAGGATGGCCCCCGTGGCCTCGAAGACGTCACCTGACTTTGTGACAGCCCTGTGACCCTGTGCGATGACCAGTTCGGCAGCCGTCGGGTCCTCCACCAAGTAGGTGTCGCCCCAGAGCAGGTGAACCGCCCCGGCGTACATCTCGTTGTACCTGATGATATCGGGGATGGCTCCTATCACGCCTTTGATCTTTAGCTCAGGCATCTTTTCGGGAGTCTTGAGCTGGTCCAGCGGGATGAAACGGGTCATTCCCACCTTGGTCTTCTTGAGCCTCTCCACGTGCTCCTTGGCAGTGGCGTAGTCGTCAACCACGACGGCGTTGATCCAGCCGTTGCTGCTGCTCTCCACGCCCCGCTGGTTCTGGAGGTCGATCCTGATGAAACTTCTGAGGGGGCCGTGATAGCCCTCCATTGCGCCTGCGTCGCCGATCTCCCTGATCCTCTCAAGGGCCTTCTCCTCTGTGACCATGTTCTTCCAGAGGTCACGCTTGGCCGCAAGCTCGGTGATGGTGGTCTCGGCGTCCTTGGCCAGCGTGTTCGCGCCCTCGATGGTGTTCCTGATATCCCTCTGCCTTGAGACCTGTCCCTCAACGGTCTGGATCATGTCCTCCAGCTTGGTGGCCTCATCGATCTTCAGTGTCTCGTACTCGCCTATCGATTCCTTGAGGCCGTCCCTGCGTTCGTGGAACGACTTCTCCCTTTCCTTGTATCCCGTGATCCTCTCGTCGGCCGCCTCGACGCCAAAGTTGCGCTTGTTGATATCAGTCTCGATGCCGGTTAGTATCTCCTGGAGTGGCACCAGTGCCTCGGTGAGGTCCTCCAGGTGTAGCTGGTTCAGCTCCACCGCCTCCCTGGCCACCTTGATGCTCTGGTTTAGGGTGGACAGCTCCAGCTGTTTCCCATCAAGCTCCATAACGAGCCCTGATTCCTCACCTGTGATGGACTCCAGCCGCTCGTTCCGGGTGCCGATCTCGTTCTTTGATTTCTCTACCTCGGCTTCCTTGTCCAGCACCAGCCTGTCGAGGCTGAGTTTCCTCTGCTGGATCTCCCTCATGCGTGCCTGTAGCGAGTTCTTTAACGTGTTCTTGCCGACGAGCTCTGATTTCAGGAGGGGCAGCCTTGTGTTTCCCCTCTCTGTGGCCTCCCTGTTGAACTCGTCCATCCTCTGCTGGGCCTCGCGCCTCTCCTCCATGAACTTTTGGCGCTCCTCCTCCAGGCCCTTTGCCTCGGCCTGCCTCTCAATGATCTGGGCATCGAGCCCGCTGAGCCTCTCCTCAAGGCTGATGATCTGTGTGCTGAGCCTCTGGGCGGCCAGCCTGCCCTCCTCCTCGTCCAGGAGGTTGAATAGTAAAGCCATGTTCCTCTGCTTTTCCAGCTCGTTGACCTGTTTCTTTATCTCCTCGATACGAGCCGAGGCTACCTCTATCTTCCTCTCGGCCTCGTTGAGCTGGACCCTTGCCTCGTTCTTCTTTATATCGTACTCCCTGATGCCAACCAGGTCCTCCAGTGCGTCCATCCTCTCCCTCGGGGTGAGGTCGCTGAGTCTGGTGGCTGTGCCCTGTAATACAATATTATAGCCGCCCGCGGAGATGCCGGCCAGTTCCAGGAGGACAACGAGCTGACGCCTGCTCGTGCGCTTACCGTTGAGCAGGTACGTGCTCTTGCCATCCCTGTCCATCTTCCTGCCTATGATGACGGTTTTCCTGTCAACCGCGAGACCCCTGTCGGAGTTGTCGAAGTAGAGGCTGACTTGAGTCATCTGGGCCCTGCCAGCGTGCTCCTCGCCCGCTCCGTCGTAGATCAAGCCGCTGAGGTCGGGGGCCCTCATGCGCTTGCTGCCGAGCTCGCCCAGGACAAACTGGACCGCGTCAAGGATATTGCTTTTCCCGCTGCCGTTGGGACCTGTGATGATGTTAAAACCTGGCTGGAAGTTGAGCTTGATCGGCTCACCGCCGAACGATTTGAAATTTCGAATATGCATTCTACTGATGTGTACCATTCAGCATCTCCCCCAAGTGCTCCTTTTCTTTATCCGTTATGGTTAACTCTAACCGGATCCGCGGCCCATATTAACATGTTTAGTGTAATGTTTAGAGGTCATTGTTCGATAATCCTCGCATACCGTACGTATTACTAGGTATTATTGTGGGATTATGGTCATTCATGGCTACCGGACCCAGTTACTCTCAACCCGTGAGTTTAATACAACCCAGAAAACTCATAAAAGTCTTCCCTATTACTTCCCGAACCGCCGCTGTCGCCTCTGGTAGCCCCTGATAGCCCTCATGAGGTCGATTTTTCTGAAACTGGGCCAGAAAACGTCAACCAGGAACAGCTCGCTATAAGCTGATTGCCATACCATGAAGTTGCTGAGGCGCGCCTCGCCCGACGTACGAATAATTACGTCCGGATCCGGGTTCGGAAGATGCGCCGTGTATAGATGCGCCTCGAAAATATCCTCGTCAATATCCCCAGGCTCAATTTGCCCATCTTTTACCTTTTGAGCGATAAGCCTGGTCGCATCGATGATCTCGGCCCTTCCACCGTACGCTATGGCAATGTTCAGGTAGAACGAGTCATAATCCGCAGTGGCTTCCTCAACCTTCATGATCAGCTCCTGGATATGTTCTGGCAGTGTCTCAACCCTGCCAATCGCCTTCACCCTGACCCCTTTATCGTGAATCCTGGGCGCGGTGAGCAGCTTCTCCAGGTTATCACTGAACACCTTGAACAACTCCTCCAGCTCCTTCTCGTCCCTGTTAAAATTCTCGGTGCTGAAGCTGTATATGGTAACGGCGCTGACGCCCAGCTCGATACACCAGTCAAGAAAGTGCTCAAGGGTCCTCGCCCCAGCCCAGTGGCCCTCCCAGCCCTCCTTGTCACGTGCCTTGGCCCACCGACGGTTCCCGTCAGTGATTACCCCGATGTGCTTCGGGAGCTCCCCGTGTTTGATAGTCTCCTTGAGCCACCTGTCGTAAACCGAGTAAACACCCAGCGACTCCAGAATCTCACGTATCAAAATGGCTCCCTTGCCATAAGCCGCTCAAGGTACTAAAAGGTAATGCAGACTAGTTGCCCCGCTTGAACCACTCGCGTCCGTGCCGCCTGTACACCCAAGTTACGAAAAGCGTGAGCGTCACAACCCCCATCACCGTATAGATGATAAGCGGCGAGAAAATCGTGATGGCGACGTTTGGGTTCCTGATAATATATGATGCCTCCAGCGATATCGGGCGCATCCAGAGCAGCAAAAGGATACCGATTACGTTGCTCCATACCTTTGGATCATCCTTGTTCTGGACGTAAGACGAGATGCCGTCCCCCGCGATAGCGATCCCCAGGCCAAGGGTCACCAGATCAGTGCCCCTCAAGATGAACGCCCCGATCAGGTCCGCCGAGTTAGTCGCCCAGTAAGTCAAGTCCCAGAACGGCGCGATGGGCAATGGTATGATGTTCCACGCGTAATCTATGCCCCTGACGATGCCAAGTATGAACACGATGCCTCCAAGACCCGTGGTGATGAGGTTGATCCAGCGGTCGGGTGGCGGCAGGCGCGGCTCTAGCTCCGCCAGCCTGCTGTCCCAGCCGAACCCCTTCAGCACCAAGACAATCCCCATGACAAAAGCCACCACCATCCCGGCGTTCTCAATCTGGTTGCTGGCCATCAGGAACCCGAATATGACTAGCAATATCCCTGGCACCCCCAGGCTCACCTTGCTGTAGTAGGGGTCCTCCACGGCCATTTTGAGATAACGGAAGATGACGGCGTAGGTCTCCTCGATGCGCTCGCTGTGCTTGACAACGACATGGTGGACGCTAGTGATGGGTATCCTGCTCTGAATAATGGGTAAAAGGCCCTCATCTGCGAAGCCATCGGTGACAAGGATTACGCCGTCGGCCACGAACTGTTTCTGAACCCGACGCAGCTCCCTGACCATGGCACGGTCAGCAACAACGCCGCCCTTGCCTGATCCTGCGATAGTGGCGATCTCGAATGTCTCGTCCGGGTAGTCCTTAACAAGCTTGTCGTAGAGCTTCACGGCACCGAACATGGCGTTTGCGTCGGCCTCTTCAGGGTCAGCCAAAGCCAGTTTGGCGGCTGCTTGAAGGTTAGCCTCACGGCCTATGAGTGGGGTCTTCACCTTCCCCTTGATCCCGATATCGTCATCGCCGTCAATACACAGGACGAGGGTTCGATCGGGTTCCGCCATACAGTTCAGCCTAAATTAGTTGTTGTTCTGTCATATTTAGGGATATATGGAATAATATGCACTAAATATCGAGCTCAAGGGCCTCCTTGAGTCCCTTGTACCGGTTCCTAATGGTCACCTCGGTGACCCCCGCCGCATCCGCTATCATCTTCTGTGTCCGCTTCTCGTCACACATCACGCACGCGATGTACAGGGCCGCAGCCGCAAGCCCCATGGGGTCCTTGCCCGCCGTGGTCCTGAGCTCTGTAGCCCTCCGCAGGAGCTCAACGGCTGCTTGCTGTGTCCGCTCGCCCACGCCGACCTTTGCGGCTATCTTGGGCACCCTGAGCTTTGCATCGGGCTTTGGCATCCGTAGCTCCAGCTCCCTGAGCATGAGCCTGTAGCACCTGGCGATGTCCTTCTTGGGGATGGGGCTCTGGTAGCTTATCTCCCTGAGTGTCCTTGGGGTCTGAGTCATCCTGCACGCGGAGTAGAGGCTGGCAGCGGTTATGGCGCTGATGCTCCTGCCCCTGACCAGCCCCTTGTCCAGCGCCTTCCGGTAGATGACGGCCGCCTTTTCCTTGATGCTGGGCGATATGTGGAGCTTGTCGCTGAGCCTGTCAAGCTCGGCCATGGCCTGGGCCAGGTTCCTGTCCACGCTGCTGTGGACCCTGCTCCTTATCTGCCACTTCCTGAGCCTGAGCATCTGCAGCTTTGTGTTAAGCGGGATCTGCCTGCCGAACGCGTCCCTGCCCACCCTGCCGATCATGGTGGTGAGGCCCTTGTCGTGGACGGCAAAGCTCAGGGGCACGCCCACCCTGCTCCTGCTGTTCTTCTCGGATGGAGTGAACGCCCTCCACTCGGGGCCATCGTTGAGTATGCTTGTCTTCACCACGAGCCCACAGCCGCTACATACCAGCTCACCGGAGCCTGAGTCCTGGACTATGTGGGTGCTTCCACACTCGGGGCAGAGTTCCTCGTTTCGCAGGGTCATTGCTTCTTCCAATTCAATACACTCCTTCGGGTTTTTCTTTCCCAGAACCGTTATCTCTTAGAGATAATTGATACATTATAGGCAATTGAAAGCGGATTGAAAGGTTATATAAGGTTTTCGGTAAATTTATAAGTATGACCTTACTCGCGTTTTTCTCGCCCAACCGGGCAAGCCTTCTGGCAAGTCGTGCACATCAGGACGCTGTTCTCTGTGAAACGAGGCATGTGCTCTTTGAACACCTCATCTGGCGTGCCCCTGTAGACCGTGAACGACAGGTCCTCCTCGATGAGCTTCGCTAACTCGGCCTCGGTTATACCGATGAGGCACTTGTCGGGGTCAATCACATAAGGAGTCAGGGCACCCGTGGGGCAGGCATCGATACACTTGGTGCAATCCCCGCATGGGTCACCCGTTGCCTCCTCATCGGGAACTAGCGGGGCATCTGTCAGTATGCTCTGGAGCCTGAACCAGGGGCCGTACTCCGGGTTGATGATGAGGCTGCTCTTGCCCATGGGGCCGAGGCCG
>CAYLJH010000130.1:0-5963 GCA_964383685.1 uncultured Candidatus Bathyarchaeia archaeon
CCCGAATGCGAGGAAGACGCTGACCTCGCCAAGTGTTCGGTACTTGAGCCTGATCGGACCCGCCGTGTAGAACACTCCAAACAGGACGCCCAGTACGCTGAAAATCATTACAGGCAGCCCCTGCAGCCAGGTCAGGTAACCGGCGATGGCGAACCCTACCGCGAACTGTGCGAAGATAACCCTCTTGTAAGTGCCCTTGTCAACCTCCCCGAACAGAAGAGGGTGCGGCCTGTACTCGGCGGTGGGGGCGTTCTTGTCCACGCCGTTCTTTACGTCGTACCAGTCGTTGGTCATGTTGGACGCCGTATGGGCTATTATGAGCCCGATCATTGTCAATGTGAACAGGAATGGGTCGAATGTACCGAAACTGTAAGCCATTATTCCGGCGAGGCATGTTGCGACAAACGTCATTGAGAGTGACCAAGGTCGGGTGGCGATGAACCAGGTGCTGAGCGACATATCAGCTAGTTCTCACAACTCATGATATATGTTTCTTACCCAAGGGGCAGGAAGACGAAGATGAGCTCGGTCCATATGATATGTGAGAACACCACGAGCCAGAGTGAGCCTGTTTGCCTGTACAGTAGACCCCATGCTAGCCCAGCGATGAAAGCAGCGACTGTCAGCGGCAGGTTCATGGTTGGCAGGTGTATCGCCGCGTACAGGGCCGCCGTCAACAGTATCCCTTTGAGTCCGTACTTTTCGGATAGGCTTGCCTGGACATAGTGCCGCCAGAAATATTCCTCGCAGAAGCTGGTGACAAGCAGAAGCGTGGCCGGGATGAACAGGGGCAGCTCAGACCTGATCAGGTAGACATCGCTGGCCCCGCCTGCCACGAATGCCCTGAACACGTTGAACCCGAGGAAGAACAGCCCGTAGAGGGCGAGGCCCGAGACAAGACCCTTGATTATGTCATCTCTGCCAAGAGTCACGTCATTAAGATCTGCCTTACCGATGTAGTGTGCATAAAACGTCAGTAAAATAGAGGCGAACGTGACCCTGAACCAGAAGCTCCACAGGTAATCAGTCAGGAATACAAGGTACCACAAGATGAATGACAGCGATACCCCGATGGCAGTCCCCGTGTACCTTTTCAATTAAATCCCTATCCAATACGGCGGGGTGTTCTATGAATCATTCCCCGATTATTGCCTCGGGGACAGTCTCGTCAAGGGTGGGCTGCCTGTAGATGTAGATCGTCACCGTGACTGCTATCATGTAGAGGAACGCTATGAGCTCAACGCTGGGTATGAAAAAGTACGATGATATAGAAATCATAAGCCACATCATCACGATGGCCTTGACCTTGGTTTTCTTGGCGATGCCCCTCCTCTCGTGGTAGTCCAGGATGGTCTTGCCGAACCGCTTGTCGTTGATGAGCCACTCGTAGAACTTTTCAGAGCTCCTGATGTAGCACCATGCCGCGAGCAGTATCAATGGCGTCGTTGGAATCACCGGGAGGAACGCGCCGATGACCCCAATCACGAGGGCCAGGGTGCCTACAACGAAGTAAGCACCCTTCTTGATCTTGGAAAATAACGAAACGCTTTCCACCATGCTGGTCACAACGACGATTAGTGTCCGCCCAATTTGATATAAAAACCTTTACCAATTCAGCGAATTACGAAGATGAAATATGCTGAACTAGTAAATGGATTGGATAATAACTAGCGTAGCGAGAACTTCGGGTCAACCTTGACCAGCTGAGTGGCCACCTCGACTATGAGCTCGTGGATTCCCTCGATCTGCTTGATCTCGCCCATGACGTCGTTCAGGTGGCCGATATCCCTGGCGTTTACCACCGAGATCATATCGTACTGACCCGTGGACCTAAAGAGGTGCCTGAGCTCCTTGAAGCTCGCTAGCTTCGGGGATATCTCCTTGATCATCTGCGGGTTGATCTTGATCATCATGATGGCCGTGATGTTGAGGCCCACCTTTCTGGGGTTGATCAGGGCAACGTAGCCTGTGATAATTTTCCTCTTCTCCAGCCTCTCAATCCTGTACCTGATGGTGGACTCGGCTATGCCCAGATCATTCCCGATCTGCGTGTAGTTCAGCTTGCAGTTCTCTTGCAGAATCTCCAAGATTTGAATGTCGGTCTCATCCAGGTTAATGCTTTCAGCCAATTCCAGACCCTCACATATCTACCGTTGTCTGAGTTGAAAAAGATTGCACTTTACGCAGTCATTGGGGCTACTTTTTGCGAAATCCTGATGAATCTAATCCCGTTCCTGACCATCTTATTTTTACGCTTCACGTTCTACATTGATTATTATGTCTGAGCTTGACAGCCGCATCCAGGAATGGCTTGAGAAGATAATCGAGCTGAACATCAACAAGCCCCACCTGTCCGAGCCCACGTTGAAGAGGATACTGGGTGAGCTTGGGTACGAGGACGATATCGATAACATCCTACTCTTCCTCTGCGGCAGCTTCTACGCCCAGGTACTGCAGCGGTCAAAGGCATACCACGGCATGGCGAGGGCTGAGGACGAGCAGGGCGCTATTAAACTCCTGAGCAGGAGGATGGTGGAGATCAAGGAAGCCTACCTGGAGACTAGGCTCAACGTCTGACCCACTTTCTGCTCTTGATGTACCCGCTTATCCCGTCCGGCATCAGCATCAATATCAAGACGATGAATATTATGGGGATCAGCTTGCTGAAACCGAGGATAATTATACTGAAATCGATGAGCAGAGGCCGTCCCTGTGCCTCTATTCCCATAATAACGAACGTTAGACCTTTCTGGAACAGGGTTATCAGCACGCCGCCGATGACCGCTCCATAGATGCTGTCAAGGCCGCCGATGATGCTCCCCGCCATCACCGTAACAAGCATCTCGCCACCGAAGCTGCCCCGCATTGATGTCCACAGCGGGATTATTGAGCCGGCTAAACCCGCCAGCGCCCCCACGATGAACCATGCAGCCATGTGAATCCTGCCCGTGTTGATACCGAATACTGCGCTAAGGTCCTCGTTCTCCGAGACAGCCCTGATGGCAAGCCCGTTCTTTGACCTTGAGAGAAAGACGTAGAGGATTACCACGAGGCAGACGCTGGCTAACGGGGTCATTATCGCTACGCCAGGGAGACCCATAAACGTGAAATCAAATTTCTTCAACATGAAGCCCCGAGTTGTCTCGTGCCTGCTGATGACCACCCAGTAACTGAAGACGCCCACGACGGTCTCAATGATAATCGAGAGGGCGTAGAACGCGAGGGTTAGGGTGATGTTCCCGTCCCTCCTCCTCTTGATGGGTTTTACTATTACAATGTAGAGCGCCACGCCCAGAAAACCGCATAATATCATCGAAACTGGCCATGAAAGGTACGGGTTGATGCCCATGAGCTTGGTCATGGTGAACGTTATCGTCGTCCCAATGAGAGTGAACCCGATGTGGGCAAAGTTGGGGAAGCCCTCAATCATGTGGGTGAAAGTGAACCCCATGCAGAGAAGCACAACCATCCCCATCTGGATGATTATACCGATAACTGCGTCAGAAACCAAGGGGCCACCTGTGAGGACAAATGTGTGCTTTTACGCGGATAAAACCTTGGAGAACGTTACTCCTTGGGTGGCTCGCCGTGGAAGACCCTTGCCTTGGGGATGGGGTTTCCGTTCATCCTCCTCCATGAAGCGACTTGGCCGACGTGGGTCAAGGCGTCGCTCAACGGTCCGTTGATGAGATTCCAGACCGGGAACTCCCTCTTGTCCCATGGCGGGCTGTACACCCTGTTCTCAAGGTACTCGTCGTCAAGCTCCAGTAACGCATCCCTGATCCTCACTATGGCGTCAAGGGTCTTCTTTCTCCTCCCATCGAGACCCACGGGCGTTACTTTCTCATCTTCGCTCCCCGTGATGAAGCCCTCTGACACCAGGACCAGTCCATGGATGTGGTCGAGCAACTCCCAGACCTTCATGCTGGAGTCGCATGGCTGGAACTGGATGTCCTCGTCCTTCAGGCCCTCCGTTGCCCACCTGTACCTGAATCCAAGGCTATCGAGTAGCCTGATGAGGACTGTGGTGGCCGTCATGCTCTCCGGCGCATCGGGAATCCTGTAATACGGTAGCTCGTTCAAATCATTCACCAATGTTGTCAAGGATGGTCTCGGCCCCATATGTATTGATGGGCTGGACACGAACCGCCCTCAATTAGGTATAGTTTCTGAACTGATTCTGAAAAACCGTTAATATACTTACACGCTTAATCCAACCCATGACCAAGGTTCTAGTCACGTACGGCTCCAGGTACGGCTCGACGAAGGAGATCGCCGAGTTCATGGCCGAGACAATCAAGGAAATGGGCCACGGGGTGGACCTCCACGAGGCATCCAAGGCACCATCCAGCATTGACGAGTACGACGTTGTCCTGATTGGAGGCGGGATCCAGATGGGTAAATGGAAGAACACGGCACTGAAATTCCTCAAGAAACACCAGAAGGCGCTACGTGAGAAGAGGATAGGACTGTTCGTGTCGTGTATGTCCTCAATGTACCCTGAAAAGATCGAGGAATCAACGCAGGAATACCTGTCTGATGTAGGGGGAAAGTTCGGCCTTGAACCGGCTGGCCTCGGGCTCTTCGGGGGTTGCCTTGATTTCACGGGCAAGAATGGATTGGTTTACAGGATTTCCGTCAACTTCATGAAGAAGGACCTGGAGGAAATGGGCATCGAATATGACAAGACCTATGAATTCAGGGACTGGCCGAGGATCAAGGAATGGACTGAGGGGCTGGTCAGTTAAATTGGTGGGGCCGACGCGACTTTCAAGCCTGTATCTAAATTATCGCGTCGAAAGGGACGCGAAACAATTATGATCTAATTCTGGTATTTGCATATATACAGCGGTATCATAGAGGCGTAAGAGGGCATTTAATGAGGATAGGCGACATTATAATTATCAGTGCAAACAGCTTAACGGAACGCAAATTCCGCTTTGCCCTGAACCTAATAGGCATTCTTATTGGAGTCGCCGCAGTCACGGGGCTGATATCCCTTACTCAAGGAATGAACGCAACCATAAGCGGAGAACTAGGCGCGTTTGGAGGCAATACGATCACGGTACTCCCAGGAAGCTTCGGGCCAAACGGGCCACATGGGCCAGGACAGAATAACCAGGTCCCCGTCACTCTAAACTGGAGAGACCTGGAACTACTTGAAGAGCTACCCGACATAGACCTGGTAGCTCCAACAGTTACAGGTGGGGCTGCCGTGTACCGCGTGAAGAGCGATCTATACACGGTATCAGTGACAGGGGTGACTGAGAATTATTTCCTGATCAACGAAGGAACCGTTATCGAGGAAGGAAGATCACTAATCAGAAGCGATGTCGCTGTAGCAGTTATCGGGTATAACATAGCGGTGCCTTACCCTGATGAAGACCCTGTGTTTGAGGTTGGAGACCGAATCAAGCTGACCGCCGAGGTGGGCAGGATTGAAAAAGAGTTGACCGTGAGAATTGTTGGGATAATCGAGGAATCGGGGAGCGCGTTTGGGTCAGACAGCGACTTCTTCATCCCGTTAAAGACATGTGAACAGTTCTTTGAGACGGATGGGACATATGATAGCATCCAGGTCTATGTCGAGAACAGTGACCTCGTTGATGCTGTTGCGTATATTATTGAGGACGAGATTGAGGGAGTGGGGGCGTTGACAGCCGCTGGTACCCTTGATCTGATTGATTCTATCACCGGCACGATTGAGGCGGTTCTCGGTGGCGTCGCCGCCATCAGCCTGCTGGTCGCGGGTGTCGGCATCATCAACACCATGACAGTTTCCGTTATGGAGCGGACGAAAGAGATTGGCGTCATGAAGGCACTGGGCGCAAAAAGTGCTGATATCTTGGTCCTGTTCATGATTGAAGCGGGCTTGACAGGGGTCATTGGTGGTATTCTTGGCGCTGGCTTTGGTTTTCTCCTTGGGGCTTTCGTCGGCGAATACGTCGGAGTTACCTCTGAGC
>CAYLJH010000131.1:0-5892 GCA_964383685.1 uncultured Candidatus Bathyarchaeia archaeon
GAACATGTGGTCACCGATGCCCATGACCGCCAGCCCGTTGAGCTGGCCCACCTTGGCTCCATCGGTGTCAACGAGGATGCTGCCGCGCTCGATCATCTCGCCCAGCTTCTCCTCGATCATGTTGCTCCTGTAGACCTTTGCCTCGATGGCCTGCCTCACGTGGTCAGCGGTGATGTACTCGCTTCCATTGGAGTTCGCGTAGTAGTTGGCCTCCCTGATGATATCGCTCACCCTGGCGAACTGTGTGCTTAGCTTTTCCTGGTCAGAGGCCAGCCTGCTGCTGTACTCCACGATGGCCGCGATACCCGTCTGTTCAAGGTGCTTCAATCCCTCCTTGTTTGCTAGGGTGCACATGAACTGGGCGTACTGCTCAACGTTCTCCCTTGATCTGGCCATGGTGCTGTCGAACTCGGCCTTGACCTTGAATATCTTCTTGAATTCCGGGTCGCCCTGGTATAGCATGTAATAGTACCTGCCGTCACCAACTATGATGACCTTGCAGTCGAAGGGAATGGGCTCCGGCCTCAGGCTCCTGGTGCTGACATAGCCCATCCTGGCCGCCAGCTCCTCTATCTCCAGCTTCTTGTTGAGTAAAGTGCGCTTCAACGCCTCGTACGTGCCTGGGTTCCTGGCAAGGTCCTCTATGGGCAGTATCAGGTATCCCCCGTTGGCCATGTGTGCGCTCCCGCTCCTGATCATGGTGTAATCAGTGACCAAGGTTCCGAACCGAGCCTCCTTCTCCGTGGTGCCGAACACCCTGTCGTGACCTGGGTTCAGCTCCATGATGACAGGGGCTCCCTCTAGCTTGCTGTTGTCCACTATCAGGTTTACCTTGTACCTGCGTGTGGGGTCAGGCTTCCCGCCGCCCATCATGGCGGCCAGTGGGTTCTCCGGCTGCTTCTGTGCCCCCAGAATTGCACTCAAGTTGTCCAGGATATCGTTCCTGACAGCGCCCAGGTAAAGCTTGCACTCCTGGACTTCCCCGTACTTGTCGTTGAGACTTTCCAGCAAAGCGTCCATGGCGAAGCTTGCCACCTCCTTGTTGAACTTCTCGACGGCAGCCTCTGCCTCCCTGTCTATGTCCCTGAACTGGCGGAAAGCGGTCCTCATCTCGTCCGATATGAGCTTGCGTTTGTCCTGTATCTCGTCCCTAATGCTCTGGGGCAGGATGCTGAACTGCTCCTCGTTGATGAGCTGGCCGTTGATGACAGGTATGATGACCATGCCGATCTGGCTCCTCTGGATGACGAAGCCCGCTTCCTGGGCCTTCTTGTTCAGCACACCCATGAGTTCCTTCTTCGTCTCCTCGAAGCCCTTCACTGTCTCCTCCCTTCTGCTGGCGTAATCATCGCTCTCGAAGGACGCCTTCAGTGCCTTCTTCATCTCCTCGATGAACCTGGCCATATCAGTCACAAGCTGGGAGCCCATCCCTGCGGGCAACTGCAGCGCGTTCGGCTTCCGGCCGTCCTCAAAGTTGTAGACGTAACACCAGTCCGGGGGCACCGGCATGTCCCTGGCCCTCTGCTCCAAGAAGCCCACGATGGCGGTCTTCTTTCCAGTCCCAGGCATCCCGGCCACGTAGAGGTTGAATCCCTCCTCCTTGATATCAAGGCCGAACTGGAGCGCCTTCACTGCCCTGTCCTGCCCGATGATCTCGACCAGCGGCTCAAGGTCGTCGGTTGCTCTGCATTTAATGAATTCCTTTTCGCAGATCTTCCTAGCCTGCGTATAGTCTAGCTCTTTGATCATGGTAATCACAATAATACTGTTAGAAAAATTAGCTAGGAGCCTATTTAAACATTAGCCGGAATTGTCATATTTCTGACAAATTGTGAAACGCGGGTTTTATGATATCCGCTCAAGCAGCTCGTTCCAGGTCAAGCCCTGGTCTATCTTGATCATATAATCCCTGTCGGGGCTCTCCGCCAGATCAAACCACCAGCCCTTGTACTTGAACTTGGCCGCCAGTACCGCGTACTTCCTTGGGTATATCTTGTGTATCTCAAGGAACTCGAATAGCTTCAGCACCTGGTGGGACTTGTAGTAAGCGTACCGCACCTGGGACTTGACCTCAATGGACAGGATGGCGTCGTCCTTGATGGCGAAGACATCGGGCAGCGGCTCCTTGCTGGGTGCGCTCACGGGTATCCTGATGGCGCTGTACCCCACGTCCCTGAACTTGTGGACAAGCTCCCTCTCGGCGTCGTAGCCCCTTTTCTTCATGGCCCTGACCTGCTTGGCAGACAACTGCCGTACGTACTTTTTTTTGTACGGGGTCTTCTTCTTTGGTGCCGCTATCTCCCTGAGGCTCATTCGTCGTCCTCCGTCACGTCGGGCACGACAAGGGAGCCCGATTCAAGGGGATCAAGGGCCAGCCTTATGAGGTCCTTTAGCCAGTAGCTGAACTTGTTGGCGTTGGAGAACTTTTGGTACATCCGCCTGTGGGGCACCTTTGTGATGAGTCGCAGGGCTACCATCTTGTTGACGTAGAACTTTGCGCTGCTCCTGCTGATATCGCAGACACGGGCCACGTCTCCGCTGGTAAAGTCCCGCTCCAGCTTGTTGTAGCCAACAATTATCTTGGGTGGGAGTGGGAGCGCCTTCTCCAGTATCTCTAAAAGTGATTCTTCACGCGACAAGGTGGGCTACCTCGGATGGATATGAAAAATGTCCATCCCTATTAAGGGATGAGTAGGAAATGTGGGAACTAGTCGTCCCCTTGGGGGACTGGCACGACCTTCTTGCCCTGCTTCTTGATGCCCTCGTCGGCGATCTTCCTCTTCAGGTTCCACGCCGTGACGCTGGGCAGGCCCCAGAGGTTGATGAACCCCTTGGCATCGCCCTGGTCGTAGTGGGTGTTGATATCGAAGCTGGCCAGGTTGTAGTCGTACAGGCTCATTGGGCTCTCACGCGAGATCGGCTTTGCAGTGCCCTTGTGGAGCTTCATGGTGACCGTGCCCGTCAGGTTCTTCTGGGTGCTGTTGATGTACGCGTCCAGGTCCTCCTTGTATGGGTCAACCCAGAGGCCCTGATACACGGCTGTCGCCCACTTGTGGTCGATCTCGTACTTCAGCAGCTTCTGGTGGCGCGTCAGCACCATCTTCTCAAGGTCGATGTGTGCGTTGATTATTGTCTCGGCAGCTGGCACCTCGTAGGTCTCACGTGTCTTGAGGCCGACGATACGGTCCTCCATGTGCTCGATCCTGCCGATGCCGTGCTTGCCCGCCATGCCACTGATCTTCAGGATCAACTCATGGGGCTTGTACTCGACTCCGTCCAGGCTCACCGGGACTCCCTTGTGGAAGCCTATCTTGACGAACTCGGGCTCGTCTGGGGTGTCCTTGATGTCCGCCGTCCAGTCCCATACATCATCGGGCACTGGCAGGTCGGGGTGCTCAAGCATCCCGCCTTCAATGCTCCTGCCCCACAGGTTCTCATCGACGCTGTAGGGGTTCTCGACAGTCACAGGAATCGGGATGTTGCGCTCCAGTGACCACTCTATCTGGCCCATCCTGTCGAACTTCCACTCCCTGACTGGCGCAATGATTTTGAGATTTGGGTTCAGGGCCTTGATGGTGATATCGAACCTCACCTGGTCGTTGCCCTTTCCCGTGCATCCGTGGGCAACTGCCTGAGCGTCCTCCATCTCTGCCACCTCAACCAGTTTCTTGGCGATGAGGGGCCTGCTCAGGCTGCTGCTTACCGGGTATGTGCCCATGTACAGGGCGTTTGCCTTGATTGCCTGGAAAACGTACTCCTTGGCGAACTCCTCTTTCGCGTCGAACCCGTAATGGTTGATCGCGCCGAGCTTCCAAGCCTTTTCCTCGATTCCCACTGTTTCCTTATCCTGGCCTACATCTAGGTTGCATGTGATTACGTCCATGCCGTACTCCTCCTGGAGCCAGACCACCATCATGGATGTGTCCAACCCGCCGCTGTATGCTAGAACAACTTTGTCTTTAGCCATTGCATTTATGCCTCTTTTACGATAATCAGCTACAATATGAGGCAACCTTTTATAGGTTATGACATGAATGCAACATATATGACACCAAGAACTACAGATAGGACAAAAAGTGTTGCCCAGCAGGTTCGGGAGACCATTCAGACACGCCCCAGCATCCTGGACGCGCTCAGTATGAAGATAGTTAACTATAGCGCCCTCGCCCGCATTCTGCAGAAGGACCTCGGGGAGGGGAGCTTGGAGGCGGTCAAGGCGGCAGTCATCAGGGTGGCCGATGAGATCAGCACGGACAGGACATTAAGGGAGGAGGCCGTCCGGGGGATACTAAAGGCATCCAAGGTGCGGCTCCAGGACAAGATCGGCGTCGTGATCTCATCAATGAAGCTCGATATTCCCCACATCGTCACCGCCCACCTCACGGACCAGTACGTGTACATCGTGGATCAGACCATCATCAAAGAGCCCCTGCCTGAACATGTCCAGTTCCAGAAAAACTTGGTCGCGTTGATACTGTTGAGCCCCGAGATGGTGGAGGAGACCCCAGGGTTCGTTGCCTTCATCACCCAGCAGCTCGCAAGCAGGAACATCAACATCGTTGAGTTCATCAGCTGTAGTACAAACACAATCATAATCCTGGAGGCGAGGCAGGCACTGGACGCCTTCGGTCTACTGCAAAACTACACTTGAGGCTCTCTGAGGCATCAAAAAAGCCTCAAAACCACCAATATTTCCCTATTTTAAGTAAAGGCTTTAAAACCCCGAGTCTGCTAAGGTGTTGATAATGGCAGAAATTTGTCCCGTATGTGGGCTTCCCCAGGACCTTTGCGTTTGCGAGGAGATGAGCAAGGAGCAGCAGCGGATCAGGATTCGTTTAGAGACACGTAAATGGGGAAAGAAATGGACCGTCATCGACGGCATCGACTCCAAGACCGTCTCCCTCAACAAGTTAGCAACACAGTTGAAAAACAAGTGCGCATGCGGCGGCACCGCGAAGAACGAGCAGGTTCTCCTCATGGGCGACCACAGGAACGAGGTCTACAGGACACTCGTCAAGTTGGGCTTCCCAAAGGACAATATAGAGGTCCAGTAAGCCGTGCCAAAGCTCAGAGATATTATTGAGATTCTCAAAGGCGCAAAGCATTCCGCCCCAAAACCTGTGTTCTGTCCCAACTGTAAGAGCCCCAAGATGAAGCTCACTGAGAGCTACGGTATTCTCCCCCAAAAGTACGTCTGCGGGGACTGCGGCTACGAGGGCAACATCGTCCTTGAGCTGGAAGAGGAAGACCCGGAACCATAGAATTTAACCAAGGGAACATTATATCATACCAGATAACCAGCGGTGGCCCCATGTCAGAGGACATTGAGAAATATAAGGAGAAGTACAAGACCCTTGAGGATTTACCAGGCATAGGCCCGGCCACAATCAACAAGCTCAAGGAGGTCGGATTCAAGACAGTTGAGAGCCTCGGGACAGCCACCACAAACGAGCTGGTCTCGGCGGGCATCGGAAAGGAGGTTGCCGAGAAGGTCATCGAGGTGGCCAGGAGGACAGTCGCCATCACGTTCGTGAGGGGCGACGAGCTGGTCGAGCTCAGGAAGAACATCAGGAAGCTCACAACTGGGTGCAGCAGCCTTGACAACTTACTTGGAGGGGGAATCGAGACCCAGAGCCTCACAGAGTTCTACGGCGAGTTCGGGAGCGGCAAGAGCCAGCTGTGCCATCAGTTATGCGTCACGGTGCAACTGGGCGAGGCGCAGGGCGGCCTCAACGGGAGCGTCCTGTACATCGACACCGAGTCCACGTTCAGGCCCGAGAGGGTTCAGCAGATAGCGCCAAGGTTCGGCATCAAGCCCGATGAAGTGCTGAAGGGGATCGTGTACGCGGAGGCATACACGAGTAACCACCAGACGGTGCTCCTTGAGAACGC
>CAYLJH010000132.1:0-5856 GCA_964383685.1 uncultured Candidatus Bathyarchaeia archaeon
GATAAATCGATCTCATCGATGAGGCCCTGGGTCACAAGGCTGCTCAGGATGCCCTGAACTAGTTTCCAGGAAAGGTTCGCGCCGTACATTATGCGCGTGGGCTTTGATGTGCCTTCCTTGATTACGTTGAGTACGTCCAGATAGAGTTCGAGTTTTGATCGACGGTTTTTCACTGTGTTGACCCCTGCTGATACAAAGAGTCCTCGGAATCGCCCTATAACGTATAGTGTGTAGTTGTAGACTACAAACAAGTAGCGTTGTTCTATAAACACGGGGCCGAGTCTGGTTCATTAGCACTGAGACAGTTCGAGAAAATATAGTCTAAAGATAGAAGATGGTTCCACTACTTCTGCAGGGGTACCATGCAGAGGAACACGAAATCGGTGTCGCCCTTGTTGACAAAGTTGTGCTCCTCGTCGGGCTGGACCAGCACAACGCTGCCGGGGCCGATTTTTGTCTCGCCGTCCTTGCCCACTGCAACCGCGTCGCCCTCAAGCACGTAGACCTCGTGCTCCCACGGGTGTGTGTGGTACGGGGTGTTGCCGCCTGGTGCTACCTGGAACCTCCTCATGGCGAAGTTGGGCGCGTCCTGCACCTCGTTGATGAGCCACCTGATCTTGACCTTCTCGGCTGGCTGTGGGACGTCCTGGTTCTCAATCTCTGTGTAATGATAGGCTTTCATGATACCAAGAATCCGTTGTGGTATTTTATAACTTTAATCAAATCGCCTGGGGAATGTTACTACTGACGGATAGTAAAAAATCCATTAAATATCGTACTGTTGGCTTGTGAGTAATCTGGTGAATGCTACGCTAGGGTTTAACACTGAAGAGTTCGCCGAAAACATACCGGGACTCGTATTCGCCATGTTCATGGCGCTCGGGGGGTACGCCATCTGGACACTGTTCAAGCCCATAAGCGCATTGATGTGGAGCTTCATGTTCGGCATAGCTGTCTCAAACACCCTGGAGATACCTGACAGGGTGAGCAAGGGGCTAGGCTACTCGTCATCAAGCCTATTGAAGATATCAATAGCGTTGCTGGGCCTCGTTACCAGCGCGAGCGTCTGGTTTGAGGTCGGGATAGGCGCAGTCAACGCCATAGTCATAGTTCTGTTCGCGTTCATCACAAGCCTCACCCTGGGGAAGAGACTGGGCATATCAAACAGGCTTGCCATACTCATCGGTGTGGGTACATCCATCTGCGGTGCCTCGGCCATAGCGGCGGTGGCACCCGCCATAGGGGCAAAGGAGGAGGAGATCGGCATAGCCATCAGCGGCATCACCCTTTTCGGCCTCATCAGCATGTTCCTGTACCCGTACCTCTTCACGAATACAGTCGTCTTTGACTGGTTCCTGGGGAACCCCATGGTCTACGCAATCTGGGTCGGCTCCGGGGTCCACGAGTCAGCCCAGGTGCTGGTGGCGGCCTCGACGCTGAGCCCTGAATACATGCAGCCCGCGCTCATCATAAAGTCTATCAGGATATTCATGATCGCGCCCATAGTACTGGCGTCAACGTTCTACCTCAACAGGGCAGACTCAAATGAGGGAAAGCTGACGGCCAAGGTCTCGGTGCCCCTCTTCGCCATCGTGTTCCTCGTCAACTCGCTGATAAGCGCGGGACTGAACACGGTCACAAACCCGGCGTTCCATGGGGCATGGATTATTGTGAAGACCGGGTTAAAGTCCAGCATCATACCGTTCCTGCTGTCAATTGCCTTCGCCGGCGTTGGCTCAAAGGTGAGGTTCAAGGATATAGCAAAAGTTGGGTGGAAGCCCTTCGGCTTCGCCGCTCTCATGTCAATAATGGCGGGTGCTGTCGCCCTGGGCATGGCGGTTTTTATCGCGCCTTATATCGCCTAGAGGTCCTTCCAGAGATTCAGTAACTGGTCAAGCTGGTCCCTTGTCGGCCCTCCACGGGTCTCGATCTTGGTCGCCTTGTAGCTCCCAGCGGCGCTTGCCTGCCTGAGCGCGTCGATGTGGCTCAGGCCCTCCACTAGGCCCGCCGCGAAACCACCGATAAACGCGTCTCCGCATCCAACTGTGTTCACAACCTTCAATCCGAGGTCGGCTAGCGGTGCTGCCTCCATCTGGATGATAGTGCCGTCTTCCTCGCAGAGGGTGCAGCCCTCGGCACCGTGTTTGATGATGCACGTCATGTCCTTTGTCACACGCCCAAGTTCATGTAGCACGGTCCTGGGGTCGCTGGTGCCCAGGAGGTTCTCGTACTCGATGTGGTTGAGTATGAAATAGTCAACGTTCTCAAGCGTGGGGAGTAGCGCGTCCAGTCCCTCCTCGGCGTAGACACCGGGGTCCCAGATCACCTTGACGCCGTGCCTCCTGCACTCCTCGGCCATCCTCTTCGCGGTCTCGACAGGGGGGTCCATGATGACGCAGATCTTGGCTCCCTTGATTAGCGCCAGACGCTCCTCGTCCGCGATATGGTCTCCTGTTATCCTCAGGTTTGCCCCGAAGTAGGTGTGTATCTCGTTGGCGCCGTCCTCGCTGATGCTGATGTACGCCTGGCCGGACTCCTCGCCCTTTACGATGAGGATTCCGCTTGGGTCAACGCCCTCGTCAATGAGTATCCTGATCTGCTCCTCCGCGATGCCGTCATCGCCCAGTGCCCCGATGAAAGCGACCTTGTTCCTGCCGAGGATTCTGGCAGCCGCTACCGAGACATTGGCCGCGGTGCCACCTGAGACCCTCTGGATCTCGTGGACCGGCACCTCCTCGCCGTTTCTGGGAAGCCGCTCCATGAACAGGTTGATGTCCCAGTTGATTGCGCCCAGGGTGATGAGATCAGCCATCTACTCACCGGAGATTCTTTCTTTGATGAGCTTCAGGAACCGGTCTGCTTCGACCTTGACCACCACTTCCACATTGGCCTCGTCCTTGACGATGCGGTAGAAGCGCCTCTCCACCACGGTCATACCCCTGGTCAGCTCGCCGCTGCACTCCACGTCCACCTTGTACTTCTCGGTGGTGAACATGGACGGGTCTATGACGTATGCCATTGCCTGTGGGTCGTGGAGGCTGAAACCGTTGAACCGCTCGACGAGGCTCCTGCACAGGTCGTTGACAAGATCCGTGGTGCTGTTTCCATTGGCCACGATGCCCTCGAACATCTCCCTGCTCATCCTGTAATCCGGGTGGGTCGTGGTGTCAAGCCCGATGGCCACGATGGGTATGCCGCTGTTGAACACGATCTTTGCTGCCTCTGGGTCAAGCCAGATGTTGAACTCCGCGACGCTGTTGGCGTTCCCGTGGCCGTAGGGTGTCAGGTTGAACGCGCCGCCCATGATGACCAGTTTATCCACCTTCTCTGGGAGACCTGGGTCGGCTAGGATGGCCACCGCGATGTTTGTCAACGGCCCAACAGCCACCAGGGTCAGCTCCTTGCCCAGTTCATCTGCCTTCTCCAGTATGATATCGACGGCGCTCCTGAGGTCAGTGGCCATGGTTGGCTCGGGGAGCGTGGTATCTCCCAGACCTGTCTTCCCGTGGAACTCCTCGGCGTGTCCCAGCTTCTTGATGAGCGGGACAACAGCCCCAGCGCACACCGGTACATCTGTGACCCCAAGGAACTCAAGCAGCTGCTTGGCGTTCCTGTGGCCCTTTGTGTGGTTGACGTTGCCGGCCACGGTGGTGACTGCCTCCACCTTGAGCTCGGGGCTGTTGAAGGCGAGGATGAAAGCCAGGGCGTCGTCAATGCCTGGATCGGTATCGAGAATGATGTGCTTCATATGCTGGTCTCCTACTCGGAGACGGCACTCATTATTGAAAAAACTTTGTCATTGAGACTGCATGAACCGTGCCCTGTGTCGGCTCACCAGGTGCTGGAACCTCTCGGCCTGGGTCATCTGGGATAGGCGGCTCAACTCCTCCCGCTTCTTATCGGCTATCTCTTTCATCAGCTCGGGTGTTTCGCGTGACATCTTCTCCTCCAGGGCACGCTTGATTACCAGCTCAGCCAAGAGGTCGTCGCTGATCTCGCATTTGTCGGGGTAACGCCCGTTTCCCGCCAGCGACGCCAGGATCATGTTGGTCGGGAAGGAGCGGCAAACACCGGGCCTGACAGGGTAGACGCTGCAATCGTCCCCGTAGAATGGGCAGGGGTGCCGGGTGACCCGCATCGTCCCGTCCCTGTTTGGCCTCGCCCTGATTTTTTTCTTGAGCTTCTTGTAGCTGCCCTTCTTGAACGCCGCTATCCGCTTCAGCTCATCCTTGGGCGCGTTGAACGGAGTGTTCTCGGTGCAGCACCAACCGCACTTGGTGCATATCTGGTCCTGGAGGGCGTAGATCAACGCTATCTCGGTCTCCATGAGGAAGCCGAGGCTTGAGATGGCCTTTAGGATGTCGTCCATCTCCATCTTTTCCAGGTTGAGCCTCGCCTTGGCCTTCTTCAGAACACGGAAAGCGTCTGGGCCGCTGAAGGGCTTGAATCCCTCGGTCTGCATCAGCCTCGTCAGGGGGGAGGTCTCTTCACTCATGGAATTGCTTGCGTCCCCCGTGGTTTTTAAGGGTGTTGAGAACCCGCAGCACCGGGCTCGCCAGTGAAACTGCTGCCCTCAATACTCCCCGCCGGCAATAGGCTTATTAGAGTTAGTCGTTCTAGATGCGATAACGCGGTGTAATCAATGCGCCAATTCCATTAATCCGACAAAAATCAGAGGACGCTACATTAGGCGTGCCTCTAAGCAAGCAACCCAACAAAGAAACTGTAATTACCCAAACCATCAACACAGGTGGACAGTTCAAAGTGCCCATATCACTTAATAGACATAAACTTGAGGAGGTAACGCCATGGTAACCGTATGCGACATCCCCATCCCCGGGAAAATCAAGCTCGCGGTCAAGAACGATGAGGTCCAGAAGACCATCGTCGATGTCAACGGCGTGAAGATAGGAGGAGACCGAGTCATCATCATGGCAGGACCTTGCAGCGTCGAGAGCCGAGAACAGGTCCTTGAAGCGGCAATAGTTGTGAAGGCGGGGGGAGCCCAGATCCTCAGGGGAGGGGCTTTCAAGCCACGCACACTGCCATACAGCTTCCAAGGCCTAGGAGAGGAAGGGCTTCAGCTCCTTGCTGAGGCGAGAAAAGAGACCGGCCTGCCCATCGTCACAGAGGTCATGGACGCTGACAAGGTTGAACTGGTGGCCTCTTACGCGGACATCCTCCAGATCGGCACACGAAACATGCAGAACTTTCCGCTCCTGAAGGAGGTCGGAAGGTCTGACAAGCCAGTGATGCTCAAGAGGGGCATGTCGGCGACCATCAACGAGTGGCTCGGATGCGCCGAGTACATCCTGGCGGAGGGAAACCCCAACGTCATCCTGTGTGAGAGGGGAATCAGGACGTTCGAGACCATCACGAGGAACACGGTTGACATCAGCGCAGTCCCCATACTGCACATGATCAGCCATCTACCTGTCATCGTTGACCCGAGCCACGGCACGGGGAGCCGTTCACTGGTTCCGCCGATGTCAATGGCGGCGATAGCCGCTGGCGCTGATGGGGTCATGGTGGAGGTGCATCCTCACCCGGAGGAAGCTCTGTGTGACGGTGCCCAGAGCCTGAGCCCAGATGACTTCAAGTCTTTCATACAGGATATAAAACCTATAATCGCGGCGACCAACAGAAGGTTATAGGCATGAAAGCCATTGAGGTGAGCCTGGGGGCCCGTTCTTACCCCATCCTAGTCGGAACAGGACTAGTCGAGAGACTTTATGATCACTTGCCTGGGAACGGGAAGATAGCGGTCATCTCCACACCAATCATCAACGACCTCTACGGGAGCCTCCTTGAATCCAACAGGGACTATGACTTGATTCTCGTCCCCGATGGAGAGGA
>CAYLJH010000133.1:0-5823 GCA_964383685.1 uncultured Candidatus Bathyarchaeia archaeon
GGACCAGTGCGAGTGTTTTATCAGCTATATCAAGATGCTCTAGAACCCGTTTAAGATCCTCAGGCTTGGGGACAAATTCCTCTGAGATTGCATCAATTTCTTGGCCTATGAGGTTTCTTCGTAAGGGCTTGGGCACATTTATTCCCGAGTCTTCGAAGAAGCGAAACAAAGCATTTAGCTTGAGCAGCCGAGTTTTTGGAGCAAAATGCTGGATCTGGTTAGTGTAGGTCACAAGGTCTTTGCGAATGTCTCGCTCGTCTTTGAAGTATTGGAGTGAATGTTTGTCGAGTTCAGTTACCAGTTCAGTGGGCTGATAATTGGTAAGTTCTGGGTAAACACTGATAAAAAATTGTTTGAGGTGGCTACGATATTGTGTTCTTGTTCGGATATTTCTGTACTGAGCTAAGAAATCTGAGACCGAGCATTTAGTTAAATTTAGTCCCGACATGTATTATATAACAAGTTATGTTATATAACTGTTAAGGTTTCATTATCATAGATAATTTTAAACACTCCCCTGTATCGAAATACTTTGAACATTATGGTGTTTTGCAGTAACTGCGGAGCAGATGTAGAGGAACACCAGAAGTTCTGCCCAGAATGCGGGACAAAACTCGAAAGGGCAGCACATCAGTCAACCTCACCATCGCCACCCCCACCAGCGGAGCCTGAAGTCGAGACGACATTCTCAGCTCCACCGCCTCCACCACCGCCACAGAACATACCCCCGCCCCCACCGGCAGGGAGCCAGAGCAACATCCCACCACCGAAACAGGGAGTGCTTGATAGGCTGGACATTGACCAGGAGGATATTGAAGAGGTCGCTGAGAAGGCAAAGAAGGGACTCGGTATGCTTGGAAGGCTAGCAAGAAAGGGACTTGAAAGAGGAGCCGAGCTTGCCAGTCAGGGAATCGAGGTAGCCAAAGACACCATCGAGGAGCGGAGGGGTACGTCCGAGCCACAGCCAGCTCCTGCGTATGCCCCAGCACCAGCAGGGGATAGCAAGTTCTGTCCAAACTGTGGCCAATCAGTATCAGGTCCAGGAAAGTTCTGTAACCACTGTGGCCACAAACTGGAGTAAATTCCTACCCTTTTTTCATGTATTTTCTTTGGTAGTAATAGTCTGCTTGTAGCACGATATACTGTAACGCCGCGGTTATTATCATGGAAAACTGTTCAACGTAGAACAGCAGCAAGTTCACGGCCACCAAGGACACGATGAGTGATAGGGAGGCTAGCTGTGTAGACCAGTTTTTTCGCTCGATAAACAGGAGCACTGAGCTGATCGATAGGAGCGCGCCCATTGCTCCGTCTAGCACAATCAAGAGAAGTGCCCACATGTTCATATCAATACCCATGACCGGGAACACACTCGCGATACTCCCGAGGAATGCAGCCCGTTTCAGGGGGTTAAAAGCAACAACAGCAAGCCCAGTGAACCGTATGAAACTGGGAACCCCTAGGAGGGCAAAGCCCAGAATCAGCGCATACTTGACACGGGTCTCCGTTAGATAATTCGCCTCAAACTGCCCCCAGAGCAATATGATCTTGTCAAAAAGGTTATGCGTACCCTCCACCTGCACAAGTGCATCGCTGTCAACAAAATCGTTAAGCTCAATGGCCAGCCGCTTGTAGCTCGGGTTCTCGGTCCTAGATATTATACTCTCAAGCCTTCGATTGAGCTCTGAGTGCTCCTCTGGCTCCAGGTCATGGTCAAGCACCTCCTGAAGGACCTCCATGACAGCGTAGAGTTCACCCCGAATATCGGCCTCGGGCTCGACCTTTATCCTGAAATAGATGAGAACAGTGATGAGGAAAAAAAATAGATGATTGGAGCGGCCACTGGAAAAAAGTAGTCGTTGCTCTGGGTGATGAACTTTCCAACCTCGTCAATGAACAGCCCCACGCCCACTCCCGAAAGAATAGCGCCCCATGTATACGCCCACCTGTTTGCGTATAGAAGGGGAATGAGGCTTGAGGCGTACAGGATGACCCCGCCATAGAGGACATGTGCGATGTGAAGCGTGGAGTTGCCCAGCTGAGGGTAACCTGTGAGTTCTAGGATCACAGTCTGGTAAGGCTCACCGACGCTGCAAAGCTAAGGATCGTCAGCTGGAGGTACCGCTCGGCACCCTTCCTCCTCACTGGTTTCCAGATTCTGCTCACTATCTGACTCATGGAACACTATTACGCTAGAGATATGATAAAACTTGCTTGACTTGAGGGCTGAAAATGGAGGATTATTTCCTCTCTACCTTATCGACATCGATTAGGACGACGATTATCGCGTTGACCATGACAACATCGTGCGACTTTGCGTCCTCCTCCGTGTCCTCGGCTGGCCATATCATCCCGCCCTTGATGATGTTAATCCTTCTCTTTCCCTCGGGTAGCACCCCCAGCACGGCCTCCTCGTCAACTGAGTCCGGGTTCGGGGCCGCGATGGTCACGTCCACCATCAAGGCATCCTCCAACTCGGCGAAGCTGCCTATCTTGAATAACGCCCCCAGCCCGATCATGCTACTGTGACTGATGGCGTCCTTGACAGCCCTCTGGGCAGCCTTTGTCTCGTCCTTCCCGTGTAAATCAACGCCTGTACCGTTCTCAAGCAGGTATCTTCTGTAATCTGGCATAATGTTTCACCTCATGGTGGGCTTTGAGTCTTAAAGCATTAACCAACAAAATCGACAATCGTAAAAAGGGTAATAACTGCATTCGAGATACAGTTAAAAGACAGCGAATGATAATCCAGTGAAACGCGGACCCTGATGAACATGAACCAATTGGATTATAGGAATAGGGACAGGATCAAGGAGTTCCTGGACGAGGACATTGGATACGGGGACATCACGTCGAGTACCCTGATCCCTGAGGATCAGATGGCCAAGGGAACACTGTACTTCAAGGAGTCCGGGGTCGCATCGGGACTTGTCGAGGCAGCCACCGTGTTTGAGATTCTGGGATGCAAGGTAACCGCCCACTCCAAGGACGGGGAGGAGGTAAAGGAGAGACAAGTACTGCTCACGGTCAAAGGTCCAGCAAGGGCGCTGCTCATGGGCGAGCGGCTTGCATTGAATATTGTGGGAAGGATGGCGGGAATAGCTACCCAGACCACCAAAGTCGTCAATTCGGTTAAGGAAAAGAACCAAAAGACACGGGTGGCGGCAACTAGGAAAACCCTGCCAGGTCTGAGGGAGTTTGACAAGCGTGCCGTTGAACACGGCGGCGGGGACCCACACAGGTTCGGGCTTGATGACTGCGTGCTCATCAAGGACAACCACCTGGAGCTGGTACCCAGCATCACCGAGGCGGTCAGACGGGCCAGGGACGGCGTCAGCTTCACCAAGATGGTGGAGATAGAGGTCAGGAGCCTAGAGGGTGCAGAGGAGGCCGCGAGGGCAGGCGCGGATATCATCATGCTTGACAACATCGCCCCGCCAGAGATCAAGGAGTGGCTCGGAGAGCTCGAAAAGAAGGGCCTCAGGGAGGGCTTCATCTACGAGGCATCGGGGGGCATTACGTTCGATAACGCGGCTGATTACGCTACCGCCGGCGTCGATATCATCAGCCTGGGGGCTTTAACCCACAGCGTCAGGAGCCTTGACGTTAAATTCGAGATAGAGATGGTGAAATGAGTCTGAACAACCTACAGCAGAAGATTCTTGAGGTCAAGAAACAGAAGAACGCGCTGCTACTTGTGCACAACTACCAGGTACCGGAGATACAGGAGATCGCTGATTTCCTTGGGGACAGCCTTGAGCTTTGCAGGAAGGCGCAATCGGCAACGGACGTTGATATGATCGTTTTCTGCGGCGTGGACTTTATGGCCGAGACGGCTAAGGTGCTTAACCCGACAAAGAAGGTGGTCATACCCAGCGGCAAGGCAGTCTGCCCCATGGCGGGCATGCTCAGCATGGAGGTGCTCATGGAGGCAAAGGCAAAGTACCCTGACGCACCGGTCGTCCTCTACGTGAACACCCTCGCCGAGGCAAAGGCGGTGGCGACGGTTACGTGCACATCAGCCAACGCAGCCGAGGTCGTGAGACAGCTGGACGCCAAGCAGGTGATCTTCGGGCCCGACAAGAACCTGGGCTACTTCGTCCAGAAGCAGCTGCCTGATGTTGAGCTCATCTACGTGCCCGAGGACGGCCACTGCAGGGTCCACAGGTTCATAGGCAAGGGTGAGGATGCCATGGAGCTGAAGAAACAGCACCCTGGCTCTGAAGTCTGGGCGCACCCGGAGTGCGAACCCGAGTTCCAGGACAGGGCCGACTATGTCCTCTCGACGGGGGGCATGGTCCGGAGGGCAAACGAGACAGACGCCGAGGTCATCATCGTGGGGACCGAGGAGGGCCTGATCGACAGGCTCCAGAGGGAGCACCCCGAGAAAAAGTTCATTCCAGCAAAAAAGTACTCGGTGTGCGGAGCAATGAAGAGGATCACGCTGGAGAACCTGTACGTGGCCATGGTTGACGAGGAGATCGAGGTAACAGTACCCGAGGAGATCGCCGGGAAGGCAGCCGTCGCCATCAAGCGCATGCTGGACATGAGCTAGGCGCGAAATCTTTTTCATCTACCTAACCCGCTTTCAGGGAGTAAGGTGGATATTTTGTCAGTAATAGAGTTCGAGGGAAAGAAACCCGTTATTCATCCGTCTGTTTTCCTGGCACCCGGTTCATGGGTCATCGGCGACGTGACTCTGGGGGAGGACGTGAACGTCTGGACCAACGCGGTCATCAGGGGCGACGACGACTCGGTGGTGATCGGCGCGAGGACCACCATCCTTGAGGGATGTCTGGTTGAGGCACCGACGGGCAACCCGGTTGTGATAGGAGAGGATGTTATTGTGAGCCACGGGGGCACGGTTCATGGCGCTACGATCGAGGATGGAGCAATCATCGGGATTGGTGCCATCGTTCTGGACAGGGCCGTGGTTGGTAAGGGATCAATCATAGGCTCGGGTGCCCTGGTATCTCCTAGGGCGGAGATCCCAGCTGGATATCTCGCTCTTGGGACGCCTGCAAAGCCTATCCGCGAGTGCAAGGAGAGGGAGATCGAGTACATGAAGAGGGAACACGAGAGAACCCTCAGCAAGGCAAAGGTCTACAAGAAGATTTACACAAAGATGAAGCCTTGAACTGCTTCGACTTTTTTCTGATTCACTTTTCTTTAGCCTCAACCTCATTTTGTTGAGATTCAAGCTTGACCATTGCCTTGCTTAAAACCTCAAGGCGCCTAGCATTATCAATTATCTTATCCAGATACATCAGAACTTCAGGTCTAAGCTCATCACCATAGAGATGTTGAATCATCTCGGCGTACCCCCAAATAACTGTGACCGGTGTATTAATCTCATGTTTAATTGAAGCAAGAAAATGATGGTCTTGTTTGTTCATCAAAGATGAGTCTGTTTGTCTGACAATAGAAACATAATACTTACCGTTAGAGGTTTCCATTACTGAACTCCTACCAACACAAGATATAATCGAGCCGTCTTTTTTAATCAGTTTGACTAGCCCACCCATGTTTTCCAATGTCTTGGATACTTTTATTATCCTCTCGTTTGCTCCAACAGGAGAATCTTCTGCAACTAGTTCCCCCATGATGTCTTTTCCTATTACTTCATCGGGGGAAGAATACCCCAGAAGGTCTGCTGATTTTTGCATGCACCAGATGACTTCAACTCCATCACTCACAAAAACAGCCTCATTCAGATCTTCGAATGCCCTAAAATAGCTGCTGGGTGGAATTAATGGCATAACGTAGGCTTGGTTCGTCATTATTTATAGTTTAGTGTTTCCAACGGTTTGAATAATGGAAGAT
>CAYLJH010000134.1:0-5797 GCA_964383685.1 uncultured Candidatus Bathyarchaeia archaeon
TTTATGCTTTCGCTGTAAGGCATGGTAATCAGATATAGACACGACCGGAGTTTGATAACATTTCTCTAAAACCCTATATTCACTCGTCCACTGGTTCTATTATCTCCGGGTGGGAACCAGAATAAGCGATTACACATTTGATAACAGACTTGACAGGCTGAGGGAGACAAAGATCAGGCACGCTCAAAGAAAGGTGGAGCTCCTGGGCCCACGGGACGGCGACGAGCAGGGAAACGTTGCGCTCCCGCTTGACCAGGCAATCATCGTTGACGCAATAAGCGGCTCGGGAGTCCCGGTCAAGGACATGCTCCTGAAGGGGTATGAGCCTGAGACCAACCACCCCAGCGGCGGATTCTTCGGCGCGGGGATAGCTGGCAGGAACTACAGGAAGCTCCTTGAGGTCCACCCCACGTACATCGACCCCGATAGCTCAATGGCCGGGGTCTACATGGTGAGCTTCAACAGCTACAGGAAGCCAGATTGGAACCCGGACTATGATTACAGCCACCTCCACGATGACCAGGAGCGGCTCGGGATAGACGCGGGCATCGGTGGATTGCAGCACTTCTGCCCCGACCTGAAGATCGGGCTTGACCTGGGCTGGGGCGGGCTCCTCGACAAGGTAAGGAAGTACAGGGAGATCAACGCGGACACCGAGTTCTACGACGGTTTAGAGGATATCGTACACGGGATGCAGGACTGGATACGCCGCCACGGGGAGGAAGCCGCGAGGATGGCGGAGGATGAATTAGACCCGGATATCAAGGAGAACCTGCAGACCATCTCGGAGATATGCATGGCGCAGGTCAGCGAGCCACCCAGGACTTTCCGAGGGGCGTGCCAGTGGCTCACGTTCTTCCAGGCCGCCGCCAAGATGTACAACGGCAGTGGAGAGTGGGGCCAGCTTGACGAGTTGCTGAGGCCGTTCTACGACAGGGACGTGGAGGCGGACATCCTCACCGAGGACGAGGCGATCTTCCATATCGCGTGCCTCTTGCTGAGCGAGACCGCGTACATCCAGATCGGGGGGCCTGACAGGGAGGGGAATGATCTCACGAGCCCTGTATCATACCACGTCTTGGAGGCGATTCACAGGCTCAAGACCCCTGCAAACATCGGGGTAAGGGTTGGGCCGAACATCGACCCCGGCCTGCTAAGGCGAGGAGTTGAGATACTCCTTGAGGACAGGATGGGCTTCCCAAAGTTCATCGGCGACAAGCCGGTGATTGAGGGCTGGATGAGGAACGGGTATTCAATAGAGGACGCAAGGACGAGGGTTTACTCTGGGTGCCACTGGCTGGCGATACCCGGCAGGGAGTATGCCCTCATGGACATCATCAAGATCGATTTCGCCAAGCTATTCGATACCACGTTCTGGGAGATGATTGACGGTGGAGACAGGTCAGTTGACGCCCTCTGGGAAATGTTCAGGGAGAACCTGGAGAGGGCGGTCAGGGTCACTGCGGAGGGCATTGATATTCACTTTGAGCACATGTACAAGGTCTTCCCTGAGCTATTCCTGGATTTTTTCTGTTATGGTCCGCTTGAGAAGGGGCTTGACGCATCAAACGGCGGCGTAGAGTTCTACCATATCGGGGTTGACGGCGCATCACTTGCGAACGTGGCTGATTCCTTCGCTGCAATAAAACAGAGGGTCGAGGAGGAAAAGAGGCTCAACTGGGCTGAGCTAGCTAATCACCTAAGGGATGACTGGTCTGGTTCGGAAGGAGAGAGGTCCAGGCTCATGATGAAGAACATCCAGCGATTCGGCTCAGGGGGCTCTGATGCCGACGGGTGGGCCGCAAGGATCACGGACGAGTTCTCCAGGCTGGTCAAGGAAAAGCCAACGCCAAGTGGTTATCAGATGGTCCCTGGCCTGTTCTCATGGGCAAAAGTGGTCCCGTTCGGGAAACGGCTCGGGGCAACTCTAGATGGCAGACGCGCAGGTGAGCCATTATCCCACGGACCCAACCCGTCACCCGGATTTAACGGCGGCAAGGGAGGGTCCCCCACCCAGATGGTAGCTGCTGTAGCAGCCGTTCAGCCTGGGTACGGTAACACCGCCCCACTTCAGATTGATATTGACCCCAGCCTGGGCGACAGCGAGGAGTCCATCGAGAAGGTCGAGGCACTAATAAGGAGCCATTTCAAAATTGGAGGTACGATGGTCAACATCAACATCCTGAACAGGGAGATGCTTGAGGAGGCGAACAGGAACCCTGAGGACCACACAGACCTCATTGTCAGGGTGACGGGTTTCAGCGCATACTTCGCGAGCCTCTCACCGGAGCTGAGGCAGTACGTTGTTGACAGGGTAATAAACGGTGACTAGGATGACGACTGGACTGGTTTTTGATATCAAGCACTTTGCTGTGCACGACGGCCCCGGTATAAGGACCACCGTTTTCGTCAAGGGATGCCCGTTGAGGTGCATGTGGTGTCACAACCCTGAGTCATTGACCTCTGAGCCCCAGCTGATGTTCACGCCGTCAAGGTGCATAGGCTGCGGATACTGCATGAAGGTGTGCGAGCAAGGTGCGCATATCACGGTCAACGGGGAACACGAGGTTGACTGGGGTAAATGTGTCGCTTGCGGTAAATGCGCTGCCGAGTGCTACTCAGGTGCACTTGAACTGGCGGGCCGGGAGACCACCGTCGATGAGGTCATGGAGGAGGTCTTGAAGGACAAGGTCTTCTTCGAGAACTCAAAGGGCGGGATGACTATCTCGGGCGGTGAGCCGCTGAACCAGCCAGAGTTCACGGCCGAGGTGTTCCGGAGATCAAAGGAAGAAGGAATACACACATCGCTTGATACCTCGGGTTACGCCGCGTGGAGCGTGATCGAGAAGGTCATCGAGCACGTTGACCTCGTCATGTACGATATCAAGCAGATGGACTCTGAGCGGCACAAGGAGTACACGGGCGTGCCCAACGAGCTCATCATAGAGAACCTGAAAAAGATTGACACCAAGGGCATACCCATCTGGGTCAGGATACCCACAATACCGGGGCTCAACGACGACGAGGACAACTTCCGAAAGATCGGGGAACTCCTATCAGGACTCAAGCACATTGAGCGGGTTGATATCCTCAGGTACCACAAGCTGGCCGAGTCCAAGTACGAGCACACGGGACAGGACTACAGACTCAAGGGGATGGACACGCCTGAAAAGGAAGAGGTGGAACACCTCAAGGACATCCTTGAAGGATTCGGAGTGTCCAACGTCATCATAAGCTAGGTGCGATATCGTCTTCCAGAGCCTGTGAATATGGATAAGTGCCTTACGATAAAGGAGGTAGCCATGTTACCCCGCGTAAACTGGCTCAATCACTCATTTTGTTACTAAATCGAAAAAACGCTCAAGATATTTTAGAAATTGCGAAAATATGGAGCAAATACTTGACAATGGTTATGTGTTTTTTTTACACACACGCGGGGTATTCTCCCAATTATACACATGCACGGCCTTAACTTCAATGAATAATAACGGAATCAAGGTAAAGGGAAAATGAACATCAATTTGAACTATATTGACTTAACGGTCAAGAACAAACTATACATCGGCTTCGCTATTGTCGCGGTTCTAGCTGTGACAATCGGGGCTGTCGGTTACACGCAATTGGGCGCGGTAAACTCTGAGTACGAGTATTTACTTCGAGAGCTTTACGTTGTCAAGGATTGTTCCGACGAGATGGTTGTCGAGATCAGGACAGCCGTCGAGGCAGCCACGGAGTACGTAGCGTACTCCTATGGTGATTCTTCAGCCAGGATTGAATTCATTAATGCTAACGAAGAGTTTGAACAACTTGAAGAACTGACCTCAGCCAAAGCGAACATTATCGGCGTGGCTGACGTGATCAAAGCAGCTGAAGCCGTCGGCGAGCAGCATGAAGTTGTCATCACTGCCGGGGAGACGATGATGGACAAGTATGATGAGGTTGCTGTAACTACAGACGATATGAACGAGATCATGGCTTATATCAACCCCTACATGGAAGAATTCGATGTAGCCTGGGGGATACTTATCGAGGATCTTGAGACCCTTGAGTGGGCTAATGAGAAGCTAATCGTAGAGGGAGACGAGCTCGCTATCCAAAAAGTAGAGACAGCTAATACCATGATACTCGGCATTTCAGCTGCTGCTGTAATTGGAGCAATTATTCTTGGAGTGGCAATCTCAAATGGGATCACAAGTCCATTGAAAACGCTCGTTTCCGATGCGAACATCATTGCAAGCGGCAACCTGGGCCACGAGTTTGAGGCCCAAGACAGGAGAGACGAGATCGGTGAGGTAATCACAGCCATCAAGGGTATGGTGAAAAATACTGCAAGCTTGGTGGGAAATGTCACCAACGCAGCCAATGTCGTTGTCTCGATGAGCCAGGAGCTCAGCAGCACAGCACAGCAGGTAAACGCGAGCATGCAGCAGGTTTCATCAGCAACACAGCAGATCGCTTCAGGCGCGGCACAGCTTAGCTCTCTCTCGCAGGAGTCAAGCACCAACGCCAACAGGTTATCCGCTGTACTGCAGCAGACGGGAGCCAACAGCGAAAAGGCAGGTGAGAGCATCCAGGCAATCATTGGAGCAATGGAGAGCACCACAATTACAGTTGAGAATATGGACTCCTCGCTGGACGAGATCGGCAAACTAGCCAACATTGTCACTGATGTCGCTAATCAGACACAGTTACTCGCGTTGAACGCGGCAATTGAGGCTGCCAGGGCAGGCGAGGCAGGGAGAGGGTTCGCAGTAGTCGCGGACGCGGTGCGTGAGCTCAGCGAGCAGACGAATCAGGCCGCCGCTGATACTCTGAAATCCGTGTCAGAGGTCCAGAAGAACGGCAAGACCGCGCTTGAGGTGGCCCGTAGTAGTACTGCTGATGCTGCTGAGGGTGTAGATGTCGTCAACGAGACGATTGCAGGTGTAAACTAGGGCGTGGAAGCAGTTGAAGCGGTTGTGAAAGCCATCGAGGAGATGGCCAGCATCGCCGAGGAAGCCGCAAGTAGCGCTGAGGAGAACACGGCAGCCGCTGAGGAGCAGACCGCTGCCATGAACCAGCTAGCCAACAACGCCGCAAACCTTGAGGAGATCGCCAATGAACTACAGAAGGAGTTGACGAAATTCGAGGTCTCTGGAACAAATCATACCCAGAACTGCTGGGATATCCTCAACTGTGGCAGGGAACCCGGAGGAGAAAGAGCTTTGGAGCTGGGCGTATGCCCCGCAGCAACTGACGTATCCAGTAACGGTATGAACAACGGAATCAACGCCGGAAGATACTGCTGGAAGGTTGCGGGAACGTTCTGTGGAGGCGAGGTGCAGGGCAACTGGGCTGATAAGATGACCAACTGCCAGAACTGCGCCGTCTACATGAGGGTAACAAGGGACGAAGGAGCCAGCTTCATACCCTAATCTCCCCTTTTTTTCTATAATATTTTAAAATCGCAGTTAACAGATACCGTCACCGATCAGGAACAGCTTTCCTGACATATCTTTAATAATCAAGATGAAAGACAGTGATTCGGGTAATACCCAACGGTGAGCCGTGTATATCCGGGAAGGTAGCGGTACTCGCCGTTTTTCTGTTACAATTAACTTTTGTAAATAACCAACAGTTTATTCATAGCTGTGGTGACAGAGTGGTCGATTGTGCACGGCTTAGGACCGCGTAGATCCTTCCCGGATTTCGTGGGTTCGAATCCCACCCACAGCGCAAACCTGTTATTCACTCCAATCCATTCATTTTCTGATTGTCATGAGGGAAAGATTTCTGGAAAGTAAGGGGTACAGGATAC
>CAYLJH010000135.1:0-5797 GCA_964383685.1 uncultured Candidatus Bathyarchaeia archaeon
TGGTATCAGGCTCTCTGCCAATCACCAATACCGTGAGCAAGAGCATCGAATTGTTTGGCTCCAGGAGAAGTGACCTCAGGGCCAGCCACATCAGGCCGTTCTGGTCCGCGTTCCAGGTGGACGTCAAGGACGGCTCACTGTACGAGGGGGACCAGCTGGTCTTCACGTTCGGTGACACGAGCCAGGGCAGCCCAGGCTACCGGCTCAAGACATCAAGGGAGGCCGAGTACCTGTTCAAGGTCTTCGTTGACCCGTTCGGCACGGGGCTGTACAAGCCAGTCCCGGACTCGCCAAGCATCACCATTGTCGGTGATGAGGCCGAGCAAATCCAGGTCGTCGTGCCTTCCCAGGCCGTGGTCGGTGAGCCATTCGACGTGACCGTGAGGGCGCTCGATGTACACGGCAACCGCAGCGATTCATACCGCGGGGTGATCTCCTTTGATGCCGGGGACGTTAAACCCTACAAGTTCAATGGCGAGGACGCGGGCGCACACAGGTTCTCAGGTGTTGTCCTCGACAAAACGGGGCTTCAAACCGTCTCCGTGAGTGATAATCATGGGGACTCTGCAACATCAAACCCAATACTAGTGATGGAAAAGGAGCCTGAACTGAAGCTCTACTGGGGCGACGCCCACGGACAGACAAAGGAGACCGTGGGGACCGGCTCTGTCCCGGAGTACCTCTCATTCGTCAGGGACGTGGCGGCCCTTGACTTCACGGGCTGGCAGGGAAACGACTTTCAGATCACCAAGCCCCTCTGGGAGCACGTCAAGAAGCTTATACAGGAATATCACGACCCCGGTAAGTTCATCACCTTCCTCGGCTACGAGTGGTCAGGCCTCACACCCGGCGGCGGCGACCACAACATCTACTTCCTGGGCGACGACGGGCCCATCCACAGGAGCGACCACTGGCTCATCGACGACAAATCCGACGAGGACACCGACAGGTACCCGGTCAGCGAGCTATGGGACACGTTCCGGGGCAGGAAGGATGTCCTGGCCATACCCCACGTGGGCGGCAGGCACGCCAACTTTGATTTCTACGACCCCGAGTTCATCCCCGTCATCGAGGTCCACAGCAACCACGGCACCTTCGAGTGGTTCCTGTTTGATGCCATGAAGCGGCGCATGAAGGTGGGCTTCATAGCGGCAAGCGACGACCACTCATCAAGGCCCGGACTGACGTACCCCTCCGGCGGAATGACCACCAGGGGCGGTTACACCGGGGTCTACGCCACGGAGCTGACCCGCGAGGGGCTATGGGAGGCCATCTGGGCGAGGAGGGTCTACGGCACAACGGGTGAGCGCATCATCGTACACATCGAGTCAGACGGCCACCTCATGGGCGAGGAGTTCTCCGCTGATAGTCCAGAGATCAAGGTGAAGATCAACGGCACCGCCCCGCTACACTCTGTTGATGTCTATAACTGGGAGAAACTTGTCCACCGCCATCCCTTCGCAGAGCCAACTTCCGGGTCCGAGACGCTCATCAAGGTGGAGTGGAGCGGCGCGAGGGTCAGGAGCAGGCCCAAGATGGTCACGTGGGACGGCGGGCTCGCGGTCAGGGGCGGGGTGATAACCGAGTTCAAAGAATTCGCGTTTGATTACCCTGATCAGGGCATCGAGAGGGTCTCTGAGACCGAGCTGAGCTGGGTGTCAAGCACAGGCGGCGACCCAGACGGCGTGCTGCTTAGGATCGATGGAGGCGACGAGGTATCATTCAAGACGGGCCCAGCCACGTTCAAGTTCAAGCCAAAGGACATCGGTTACGAGCCTCTGGTGGTGGACGCGGGCGGGCTGAACCAGGTAGTCAAGGTCTCCACCATCAAGGACGAGCTGCCTGTTTCGATTGAGTTCACGTACAAGCCTGAACCCGAGAAGGGACTGAACGCCTACTGGGTCAGGATCGTGCAGGCAGATGGCTCCATGGCGTGGACCAGCCCTCTGTTCATCAACGCCTAGGATGAGCCCTTGCTTGGGGCACGTCCAGTCACCTGGTGTACTTGGTCCTCTTCATCTCGACGACGAAGGTCTCGCCTGATATGTGGTTCAGCGGCTTGACCTTCTCCACATCAACGACGCCGTCCAAGGCGTTCTCCCTTATCTCAGAGACCAGGACCTCGCCGAATATCCACACCGCGCGGGGGCTCAGCTCCTCATATGATACCATCCTGCACTCAATCCAGCCGTACGCCTCCCCGATCCGCGGGGGCTTGACTTTCTTTGACGGTACCTCTGTCAGACCGTTCTCCAGTATCTCGCTCTGCTCGTAGAGCAGGTCCCTTGACAGCGGCTCCATCAGTGGCCCGAAATCATCTCCCACCAGGTTCACAACGAACTCTCCGTTGGCCCTGATATTCCTCCAAGTGTCATGCTTCACCTCGCAGCAGAACCCGTACATGGGCGGCTTTGTGGTGGCGGGGCTGTTGAAGCTGAAGGGTGCCGCGTTGGATACCCCGTTCTCGGAGACCGTGGAGACCACTATGCATGGCCTCATCAGCATCTTGCTGAAATCAACGTCAATAACTTTCATGGTGAACATACAACCGTCGAGGATAAAAGAAAACCCGTAGGTTATTCCTTTATTTACCGCCCTTGGTTTCTCATCTTATTCCGTGATTGATATGAGCAAGAGCAAAGAAAACCTGGCAGCCGCCTTCGCTGGCGAGAGCCAGGCAAACAGGAAGTACCTGGCCTTCGCCAAGAGGGCCAAGGACGAGGGATACCCCCAGATAGGGATGCTGTTCAAGGCGGCGGCGGCAGCCGAGACCGTCCACGCACACAACCACCTGAGGATAATGGGCGGCATCAACGATACAAAGGCCAACATCCAGGAGGCCATCGCCGGTGAGACCCACGAGTTCACAAAGATGTACCCAGAGTTCCTGGACGTCGCCGCAGAGGAGGGCGCGAACCAGGCTTCATGGAGCTTTAACATCGCAAACGAGGTGGAGAAGATACACGCAGGTCTGTACACGAAGGCGGCCGAGGCGCTAGCAGCCGACGCCGACCTCAAGGCAGTGGACTACTACGTCTGCGATGTCTGCGGGAACACCGTCGAGGGAGCACCGCTTGAGAAATGCCCAATCTGCAACGCCGGCTCAAAGGCGTTCACAAAGGTAGAGTAATCTACCCCTCTTTTTTGAATTGGCTGAATACCTCAACAAGCTCTTCTATGGATGCGTCCGTCTTCAACGTCCTTTTCCGGTAATGCGTGGGCACCGCGGAGAAACCAGCGCCGCGTATGGCCGCGAACGCGTCCTCCGTGGGCACTGATTTTACGCCCACCAGCTTGCATATCTTGTCAAAGTCAAAGAATGATACCTGGAAACCGAGCTCTCCCCTGGCCAGCCCCATGATGGTCTCTGCCTTTGTGCCCGCCAGATGGGGCACGTTACCTATCTCTTCAATCATCCAGTCAAGGAACTCGGCGTCGGACAGCTCACCGAGCCACAGTGGACCGCCTATGTTCATGTCCTCGTCGCAACCGCACCGCTCTGGCGCGTTCTCCATGCTGGGGAACCTGTGGAGGCATGAGGGGCAGTACTTGATGAAACCCGTCTGGTTGAGCAGCGCCTCGATCCTCCTGGCCCCCTTGTCTACCCTGAAGTAGGCCCGCACGTAATGGTCGGCGTAGTAGCTGAACTGGGGGGTGGCGGCGTACCCGTGGATGGCCGCCTGTCTGATGAATGACGATGCCAGCAGCCTCAGCGCATTCTCGTGGCAGAACTCGCCCTGGAGGGGACGGCCGCCGTACTTCCTGATACACGCCCGCGCATTCACGCCGCATAGGGGGGGCATATCAGTGGCAGTGATGGCGATCATGCCGTGGTTCTTGGTTGCCCTGATGGCGGTGTCATAGAAGGGGGTGGGCGAGCCGTAAGGGTCCACGTCGATGTAATCAAACCTGCCGAAGGGGAAGCTGTGGAGTGCCATGAGGAGGTTTGCGTCCAGCTCCCTGAGCTTGACCCTGTCCCTGACCCCGTTGAGTTTGGCGTTCTCCCCCGCGAGGGCCAGCGCCGAAGGGCTGAGATCCCCCAGCACCATGTCGTCGATATCCCCCGCCTCAAGGAGGAGCCTGACCCCCCTGACGCCGCTGCCCGTCATGGGCTCGCACACCTGGATGTTCCTGCCCTTCCTCCTCTGGTATGCCCGGAGAGCAAGGACAGCGGTGTCCCTGTTTGTCTTCATCACGTTGTTGTAGAAGACAGGGGCCTGACTACGCTGCTGCTGGATGTACTCACCCGCCTCGGGGTCCAGCTTCGGGACGATGAGGGACGCCTTCCCCTCTATGACTGTCTCAACAGGGTAACCAGGGCTCATTTCATCGAAAAATGAGGCACAGGCTATATCAGCATTTCTTTACAGAGTTGAAAATTATATGCTCGCGCACGGTAATCAGTGACTTTTCTAATCTTTAATGGTGGCGGGGTTAAGTAACTGAAACACGCGCTGTGGTAAGAATCCATGACTACAAAAAAATATATTTAAACAAAATGTAGTCATGGATTATTCGAAAAAAGTATGGAGTTTTCTGTCACTACATCAGCATACCGTCTGTAGGTATGTCAAGCCCCTTGCAGAGCGCCTCTATCTCCGACCACGTATCATCAGGTAGCTTGACCCCATTCGCCAGCCGGTACTCCTTGGTCTCCTTCTCGGGCTCACCTGGCACCATCACCCGCTTCCCCTCAAGCGGCTGCCAGCCCTTCACCTGCTTGAGCAGTGAATCCGTGTTCTTCACGAACTCATCCAGGCCGACGAAAGCCTCTGGGTTCACCGCCATCATGAACACGCCGTTTGGTGAAGGGGGGTCCGTGATGCCCGATGGGCCCACCCTTGAGCCCGTCAGCACAGCCCCCAGCAGCTCCGATACCATCTGGAGCCCCATGCCCTTGTAGAGGCCGAAGGGAAGCAGCCAGCCGCCATCGGCTAAAACCGTGGGGCTGTCATTTTCGTTGCCGTCCTTGTCAAGTGTCCAGTGGACCGGGATCTTGGTCTTTGCAGCCCTCGCCACGCTCAGCTTGCCCGCCGCGACAACGCTTGTGGCGTAATCAACGAGGAACGGGATGTCCCCGCCCACCGGGACCGATGCGCTGTACGGGTTTGTGCCGAACACGGGCCCGTGGCCGTTGTAAACTGATACGATTGGGTGGCCGACGTTGACGTAGAGGGTCGTGATGATCCCCTGCTTGGCCGCCATCTCGGTGTAGTAACCGATCCTGCCGATGTGGTTCGTGTTGAACGTTCCCACGGCCGCCACCATGTTCTCCTTGGCCTTCTCGACGGCGATCTCCGTCATCCGCCTCGCGGTGAGCTGACCCATACCCCACTGCCCGTCGATGTAAGCGGTGCCCGCTGTCTCCTTGACTATCTTGGGCTCAACGTCCAAACGGATATTGCCCTCCTTGATCCTGTCGCTGTACCTTGCAAAGTAGTGCGCGCCGTGGCTGTCATGGCCAGAAAGGTTTGCCTCCACCAATGAATTGACCAGGAACTTGGCGTCGACCTGACTGACGCCCTGTGCCGTGAAAATATCTATGCCTAGCTGAATCAGTTTACCCGCTTGGACGGTTATCATACCGGAAAAGGATATTGACAGGATAAAAAATGTGGGTTTAGACCCGTTTTGCGATGCCCTCAAGGAAGCTCCTGATGTCCTCCTCCTCGATGCCGTAATGTGTCACGAGCCTCGTTCCGGTCCCCCTGCCCCTGCTCAGCCAGCCCATATCGGCGCATGCCTTGTTCCAGTCCTCCGCGGTCCAGCCGATGGGGCCGAAATCCACGTAGACCAT
>CAYLJH010000136.1:0-5792 GCA_964383685.1 uncultured Candidatus Bathyarchaeia archaeon
GGTATCTCGATGATGAGCTCCTCCTCAACGGGCTCCGTCTTCAAAAGCCTCCCGTCGCCCCTTGAATCGATCTCGAAGACGCAGGTGGTCTTGTACCGTGCCGGGTACTTGATGTCGGCCCTGAGCAGCCAGCCCTCGGTGCCCAGTAGCCGCGATAGAACTGCGTCGATCCTGGACGCCCTCCGTGCCAGCCTGTTTGTGGATTTTAGCCTGACCACCATCTTGGAGCCCCTGGTGGGCTCCTCCTCGCCGAGGCCCATGAACTGGTTCACGAGCCCCCTGTCCTGGCCCTTGAACGAGACCTCGATCCTCGTGGAGTAGGCGAGGAGCGCCACGGTGTGGGCGTAGTTATAGTACAGTGAAAGATCCTCCGGGCTCGGGGCATTGAACTCGACGAGGTACTGCTCGGCCTCAAGGTCAGAGTACAGGCTGTCGTCAAGCTCCTCGACTGATATCCCGTTACGCTCCGCCACCTCGCCCATCACCTCCAGCCTCTCTTCCTTGCTTATCACAACCCGTTTGGCGGCCTCGGTGAAGACCTGCCTCCGTGCCTCCAGCGGCGGCATGGCGCTCCTTGGTTGGAACACGGAGTTGGAGTCGAGGACGGACGCGACACCCCTGACGAGCCTGAAGTTGTACCCGAGGTACTCGCAGTCACCGACGACCTCGGCGAGTGCCCCACGTTTCTTGTCAACGTGGTCCCTGTAGACATCGATGAGCGTGTCCAGGATGCCCTGGGGCTCCCTGATGAGGATGGGCTTGATGACCCCCTTCCGCCTGAAGACCCTGATGTGCTCGAATGGGAGGATCAGCCCCGCTTCCTCCTCGCGCTTATGTAGGTCTCGGCCGTCCCGGCGCTCACGAGCTCGAACAGGACCGCCTGCTTGCCCGGTCCCGGTCTCAGTATCCTGCCCAGCCTCTGTATGAACTGCCTGTTGCTCCCGGAGCCGCTGAGGATGACCGCTATCGAGGCGTCCGGCACGTCCACCCCCTCGTCCAGTACCCTGCTGGTGAGCACCCGCTTGTACTCCCCGCCGTGGAACCTCCTGAGTATCTCGCCCCTCTCCTCCCTGGGCGTCCTGTGGGTTATGGCGGGTATCAGCAGCTCCTTGCTGAGCCTGTACACCAGCTTGTTCTGCCTCGTGAAAATGATGGCCTTCTCGTCGGGGTTTGCCCTGAGTAGGCTCTTGAGGTAAGCTATCTTGCTGTCGCTGTTGTAAGCGATGTCCATGGCCTGGGTGCGGGCCGTTATGGCCCTCCTGGCCTCGGGGTCCCTCCCGGTCCTCTTTACCAGGCTCATATAGTCCCGCGGGCTCCTGATCTTGATGCCCCTGGTCCTCAGGAATTTCCTGTATATCTCGAACTGTTTGTCGTACTCTGCCTTCTCGTAGCCCGTCAGGGGCAGCTTCACCGTCTTTACTGTGTACTCGGCCAGGTGCTTGCCCGCCAGGTCGTCCACGCCCAGCTGGTAGTTCTTCTCCCCCACCAGCCCGTAGATGATGTCAAGGTACGCGTCCTCCTTGGGCATGGTGGCGGTCAACCCGAGCCGGTTTGGTGCGAGGTACCTCTGGGCGATCCTGCGGTAGCTGGGCGCGGTCAGGTGGTGGACCTCGTCGAACACGATGAACTGGAACAGGTTGCCCAGCTTTCTTGACCTCAGTGAGGCGCTGTCGTAGGTCGAGACGGTTATGGGGAGTATCTCCATGTTCCCGCCGCCGATGGCCCCGATCTCGGTGTTGAATGCCTGCTGGAGGACGCTTCGCCACTGCTCCACCAGCACGATGGTCGGTACGAGGATTATGGTTGATGCGTTGAGCTTCTCGATGGCCTTCACGGCCAGGATGGTCTTGCCTGCGCCTGTTGGGAGGACAACTACGCCCCTTGAGCCGCCCTTGGCCCATGAACTCAGCGCGGCCTCCTGGTAGTCCCTCAGTTTAAACGATGTTGATAGCTTGCCAGGGTCAAGGAACTGCGCGGCCTCGTCCCTGAAGGGCTCCCCGCTTCTCCCCAGGTGCTCCACGAGCATGCGGTACATGTACGCTGGGAAAACTTTCATGGGTTTCAGGTTGTCAAGGTAGACCGGGTCCCCATCAATGGTAACCTGCCCCCTGCCATACGTCAAGACCCGCATTGTATCATCCTAGGCAAAGTGCCCGATTCCCGCTATCTCTACTCGGGCTGGCTTACCTACCTTTCCATTGACCTCCACGGCGCAACCGGTGAAGGTCTTGGCAATCTCGATGGCGCTTATGGTGTGCATTGTGAGCTCGCTTACACTGAACGTTGAGACGCCGTCAGCCAGACTGCATGGGAGTACGAGGTGGTCCCCCGTGTGCCTGTCAACGTTTGCGCCTGTCCGTATTTGGCTCATCAATGACTTGGCAGCCTCCGAGCCCACCTTCTCAGCGGGTATTCCCCTGTCCCCGAGGCTGTCAGAGCCAATGAAGACACCCTCGCCCTCGGCCCAGAGCACTACCACGCTCCCAGGGCTTGAGGACTGGACGGTTTCAACCGATATATCCGTTGATATGTTCTGTCCTGCTAGAATTTTCTCCGCTGCCCTCGCCTGCCGTTCGGCAACATGGCTGGGTAGGTTCCCGCAAATTGAAATCCCCTTGACCTCGGTCACACTGGGTGAACCAGGTATGAACGGCTTCAATGCTTTTACTGGGCGAGAATCAACTGTGACCTCTCCGCCTCCCCTTGGGTAGAAGCCGTGTCGCACTAGGCGTAAATCAATGTCAGCGCCCATCTCCCCCAGCGCGGGGTAGACCACGTTCTTGATGAAGGGGATGGGCGGCGACCACTTCACGGCTGTCCCCCCACGGATGGTGAGGGTTGACGGCTCGTTGTTGAATATCATTAAGGGCGCGAGGCATTGAAGCATCAGTGAGACGCTGCCAGCTGTCCCGATATCAATGGAGTGGCTGCCTCCCCTCAGTGCACCTGGACGCATCTCTATCTCTGTGGACCCTATTCCTGCCCCCCTGAGGTCGGCGGAGCACATCGACGCCGCTGCTTTCAACGTTGCAAGGTGTTGCGGGCGAAGGCCGGGTTTTCTCCTCTTCCCCCTGATGTTGATGAAATGGATAGGTTTCTGTAAAATGCACGAGTAAGTGGTGGCCATCCTGAGTAGCTGCCCCCCTCCCTCCATCTGGGAGCCGTCAACGGTTATCATGGGACCCTACTCGGCGCGTCCGCCGCAGAACCTTGTTAACACTTTCTCGGCGACCCCGGCTGATGCGTCCAGCGTCTCCAAGGTAATTTTTGGTGCCCCGCAGAGTAACATCAGGACATTCTTTGTGTCGCCGGTGACCTTGCTGTGGTCCGCGTCCCTGAACGGGTAGATGGCTACGAGCCCCTGGTCGTCCTGGATGACGGCCTCGCCTCCCTTGAGGACCATGGGCTTTTTCATGGCGATGCCTAGGAACTCCTCACCCGCCTCGGCCTCCCTCATGAGGAGGCTGCCCTCCAGCAGGTCAGCGTCGAAGCTAGCAATTGGGATAGCGGTTTGAATTGAGACGAGGTTGTATGCGTCAACCCACGTGTTGATCTTCGGGATCGGCCTGCCGTTTAGCACTCGCCTGATCAGCGCCTCAGCGGCCGGCCTGTTCTTGGTCGGGTCCGTGCCCAGCTTCCAGAAGAAATCCCTGTATGCACGGAAATCCGGGTCGTCCCTGAGTTTCTCTATCTCCCAGCGGCCCCTAGTTTCTTCGTAGACCTCCTCCTTGTACTCCTCAAGCTCGTTTACTTCGCGCTTGATTGTGACATCTTTGAAGTTGATAATCTGGGCGGCCAGGTCGGGAAACTTTTCCTTGAGGGCTGGCGATAGCGGGAGGTACTCAGGCATGGTTGTCGTTCTCCCTGGTCAGTGAGTCAGATTTGGCGAGGTCCCTGATCCTGTTCTCGCCGTCTATCTCCTGGACTACCCTGTACACCTGTGATGGGACCAGCTCGCTCCAGTCCCTTCCCTCCAGTATCCTCCTGCGGATGTCGCTTGCCTCAAACTTTCCCCTCTGGAATAACGCTATGCTACGAACCTCGTACCCTGCCTCTATCAGCAGTCGCCTCGTGAGGCTCTGGTTGCTGAACACCAGATCAAACCGTGGCGTCTGGGACTCTACCGCGCTGACCCAAACACGGTGTGCCGGCGCGTCCGGTATTGGTATGATCATGTACCTGTCAGGGGGAATATCAGACTCGGTCAACGCGCCCCTGATCATCTCGATGCGCTCCCCGGCTGTGAATGGGTTGTCCCTCTGGTGGCTCATCTGGGCGCTCCCGACCACCAGTATCAGCTCGTCGCACTCGGTCAGAATGGTCTCGATGGCGTGCAGGTGGCCGAAATGGAACGGCTGGAACCTTCCGATGAATAATGCGCGTGTCAAGAGTGTCTCATCCTTTTGTTGAATGTGGCGGGCGTATGGATATGTGTTTTCCCAACGTTCTAGGCTATTGAACGCCTGTTCTAAACACTGGCATTATACTGGTGCGTGCATATTGCGTTATTGTGAATCAGATGGAAACTAAACAGACTATGTTAGTGGCGATTATAGCCATTTTGTCGATGCCCGCGCTTTCAATCTACGCGTGGCAAACCACAACCGTTTACACCGAACAAAACGCGGTAGACGCGGCCCTTCAGTTTGTGGGTGACAGCCCCACTTACGGATGGGATGGGATAGAGGACTCAATCGAGCTCGTGGAAGCGTACAAGACGGGAAATCCTGATGCCGAATGGGAAATAGTTGTCGCGTTTACCTCAGCAAACGCCGGGTACGGTGATAGGTCAGACATGATGGTGGCCACTGTCATCACGGACCATGTCGTCAAGGTGACGGTTGAAGGCGATAGGGTCACAGCCGCGGTGACTGATGGCGTCTACGATGAGTTGACGGGCAAATTGGGTACCCCGACCCGCACCGAGGCGGATGTTGCACAGGATTTAGCATTGGAGTACATGATGAACTCGCCCACCTTCCTCTTCGATGGCATCGCCGGCTCGATGGAGATCAAGGAAGTGATGATCGCGGAGAGCTTCCCGGTCCAGTACTTCATCATAATCGAGTTCCAGTCCAGCCACGCAGGGTACGGGGACAGGGAGGGCCAGATGCTCGCCCAGGTGATAACCCCCCACGAGTCCAGGGTGGTAGTCGTCAGCGGCGAGGTCACAACGGCCGTCATCGACGGGGTATGGGGCGTGAGGGAGCAGATGGAGTCGAGTAGACGTGAGCCAGTATCAATGGAGGTCGTCACCGCTTCACTGGAGTACCTAAAGGGACACTATCCCGTCGTCCACGATGTCGAGATACCCGAGGACTGGTCCGTCAGCGTGTTCAACCAGGGAGCCGCCGGGGCAAACGAGGTTGACTACAGGTCACAGGGCTGGGAAGTGGTGTTGAGCTGGGAGGACGCGCGTGAACCCGAGTACACGGTAGATGTGCGATACGGGGAAGACACTTGGGCCCTCATCGTTGACCACACCTTTGCGGTTGAAGAGCACTAATATACAATAGAAATGTCGGGATTGAACCCGACGGGGTAAAAACCCCTTATCCTTTTTTCGGTATCCCTGACTCGCATGGCACGCCGGTCTGGCAGAAGCCACAGCCGTACCCGTCAAACCCGTAGTGTCTGGGGACATAGCTCTTGGTCATTGTGACGTACTTGTTGCACAGCGCCTTGTCATGACCCTCGGGGGTTATGGCACCGATGGGGCACCTCTCCATGCATTTACCGCACGAGCCGTCCATCAGGAACAGGCAGTACTCGTTGTGGTGTGTGGTAGTCCT
>CAYLJH010000137.1:0-5746 GCA_964383685.1 uncultured Candidatus Bathyarchaeia archaeon
GGGCTCTCGACTGTGATCCACGTTCCGTAAAGCTGCTCTCCAGCGTACATCCTTTTCTTTAACTCGTTTTTCATGAATATTTCACCTTAGAGAAACAGGTTACCAGTTGCATTTGGGTATAAATGGTTTCGGAGAACCTACAGGATATCGACTATGCCCTGGATCCCTTGAACCCAGCGAAGGTAGCTGTTTAACGATGCACGTAGTGCTGTTGTATCACTGGCAAATGTCTCAATTACTAACTCGTTACCACGTATGCTGACCTCGGTTCTTGACCGCTCCGATGACGGGGACTCGGCCTCTGGTTTCAAAGCGGTCTCCACGGCATCCAGCAGATCAGTGTCCATAATGATACTTACGATAGCTGAGACAGGTAAATCTGGTTTATCCATTAATCGATAAAAGAGTTGATTGAATTAAAAAAGGGTTAGATAGGCACACGTATCCTGTGTGCAGCCTGACCTAGCTTCGTGGATGGTTGATATGCCCCGCCCGCGAAGGTGTGGCCGCATTTCTTGCATCCCCAGAGACCCACGCTCACGCGCTTTACGCTCTTGCTCGCGCAGCTTGGGCATTTATGGTAGGCTTTAAGGGAGATCATGATCCTTCCGTAACGTTTACTGAGGGTTGATCCTCCCCTGCCTCGTAGTCCGACGTTTATCCGTTTGTTCTTGGCCATTATTTACTCGCCACTGTGAGTGCCCTTATCTCTGCCGCCTTTTCCGTAGCGATATTTATGCATTTCTTTATTTCATCGAGGGTGAAGCCGATATCACCCCTTTTCTGCATAGTCGTTACGTTGTTTTTCTCGTCCAAGGTAATTGTAAGGCGGCCATCAGCTACCTCCTCCTCGTCCGCAGTGGTGTCCAAGATAAAGTGCTCGTTGATCTTTGTGATCGTTATCGGGATTGGTTCAACCCTGAGCTTTAACTTCTTGGACTTTCCTGTTGCCTTGAGCTCGCCCTTGGTCACCTTGTACGTCGGGATCTTCGCGTCCCTCAGCGCTGCGATTGCTGCTGCACCGCATGCATCAATGAGGTTTCCGTCCCAGTTGAGCACGTAGAGATCGACGGATATGATGTATACCTTCTTTCCCTCGATCAGGCAATACTCCTTCATATCAAGGATCTCGGCGGACCTGAGTCCCCTGTCAACAACCCTCGCGAGTTCGATAGCGCCCATTGGTGGTGGACCCGGCTCCCATGTCGCGTGAGCTACTGGAGTATACTCTGCTCCGCACATCAGGACGCCTTTATCTGGCGTGTCATCGAATGGAGTCCCGACTTTTGCCGTAACGCCTACGATGACATGGGTTTTCCCCAGCTTGAGCTCGGATGAACCCTCGGATTTCTTGAGGAAGTTTGTCTTTAACGTCATCTCCCTGAACTCAAGTAGACCCCTTCCGTCCATACGCTTTCCTGCGGCTACGACTTCCTGGATCTTCTTTCTCTTGAGTCTGGATACTATATTGTTGCTCATTTTTCTTCCTCCTTTTCCTCTGAGGCATCCTCAGGAGCGTCTTCAGGAATCTCCTTCTCTGCCTCCTCGTCATTCTCCTCGGATTCTTCCTCAGCCAAGCCGTATTTCTTCTTAAGCGCCTCACGTTGGATCTCGTAGATCTGCTTGGAGCCCTCGATAGCCATCTCGATTGCCTTTACCGTTTCGTCCGTGGTAAGAATTCCGTCCATCTGGAGAAGTGTTACCTGATCCAGCTTTGGCATGTATGCTAGAGGTACGTCAGCTTCGCCCTCCTTGTCCTCGGTATCTCCTAGGTCAAGAACGATCTCGCCCTTCATCTTGCCCGCTGCGCATGCTGCAACTAGGTCCTTCATGGGTATTCCCGCGTCAACCAATGCAACAGCTGCCGCGTTGACCGCCGCGCACCTTGTGCCTCCATCTGCCTGAATGATCTCCACGTAGACATCAATTACGCTTCTCGGGTATCTCTCCAAGAAAAGTGCCGGAGACAGTGCGTCAACCATGACCATCCCAATCTCTTTATCTCTCCTGGATGGAGCAGGTGACCTCCTCGGTGAAACACTGAAGGGGGCCATGTGGTACCTGACCCTTAAGACACCCATGTGTGGCTTGCTCAGCCTCTTTGGGTGCATCTCCCTTGGCCCATATACCGCTGCTATGATCTTGTTGTCTCCCATCTCGATGTATGCAGAACCGTCTGCATTGGGAATAATACCAGTCTCGATTGTGGTAGGCCTGATTTCGTCTACTTTCCTTCCATCGATCCTAACCATCTTTTTACTGGTTTTCCGTCTTCTCTTCGTCTTTGTTTTACTCATTTCGATTCCTCTTGATTGTTTGAGGTGAACAAGCCTTGAGCTTTGATTGCCTCATTGATCATTATTCTTGGTTGAGTGCCAAACACAAATAGATGCGCTTGTTAAGTTACACCTTCAACCGATGCGGATGATAACCTTTTTTTAAGATATAAAGGATGTGAAAAATGGGCTCGATCATATCGTCAGTGTTTCAGCCCTTTTACGTGCTCATTTATTCGAAAAAAACCTACAATGACATTATTCATTGAATTTGAAAAAATATTAAAAAAGAAGCAATAAATGAAAAATTAAGGTTTAGACTTTATTGCCGTGAGATACGCCTGGATTCTGCTTGTCAGACCAGATGTATGTGCCTCGGCATCCACCTTTTTTATTACCTTGACGGCAAGCTCCTCATCAGCCCTGTTCCTTCCATGAATCAGCACGCGGCCGTTCTGGCCGATTGTGACCTGGCACCTTGTCTCCCTGAGGATCATGTTGATCATGCTTCCCTTTTTCCCGATCAGTCGGGGGATCTTGGAGGGAGTTATATTTATGATAAAGCCCTCGTGGACTCGTCCCAGGTCCCTGCCTATTATAGAGAGGATGGCTGTTCTGCTCCTGTCAAGGTCCACTATCTTCGCGACGATTGTGTCTCCCACGTCCAGTATCCTCGTCATATCGAGGAAGGATCTGAAGGGCTTGTTGATGGCATCGTTTACGGTTAATATGGCGTTCTTGTCCGCGCCGATGTCCACCTTCCACTGTCCCAGCTCGATGTCCCTAACCTCTCCGATCACGAGGTCTTCGACTAGTGGCACGAATCCTGCCTCCAGCGCGATCACAGTTACGCGGTCCTTGCCATAGTTGACAAGCCCCACACGGGTTGCGTACAGGTTTCCTTCTTCTCTGTATGTGTTATCTCCACTCCGGATTTTGCCCTCGTATATGAGGTCACCGGGGAGAACAACGTCGCGGGTCTCAAATTTTGCACTCATCTTTCTTTCCCACTTTTTTTACTTTACTATCTTCGATTGCACGTTTCCCTGCGTTTCCTTGCCCAGCGTATCCAGGAGCTCCATCTGCATCGCTGCCGGTAGCTCAACCACCGCCACCCATGAGCCATCGTTCTGCCACTCCTCCCGCTTGATGGTGCCGTAGTTCTTCACGGTGCCATAACTCTTTCCTGTGTACTCCGCGGGTATCTTGAGGGCGATCTGGATGTTCTCGCTGCTCATCGGTAGTATGGACCTTAACTCGTCGACAATTTCCTGAACCTGCTCCTCCGCCTCTATGAACGGATCAATGCTGATCTTCGCCTCTTCCATTGCGTTCTGTATCCTCTGAGGGGGGTGAGGTATCTTGGTCTTGGGGTCCACGTAGGTCCTTGAGATGATGTATATGATCTTCTTGTGCTTCTGCTCCACCATCTCCTTCCTCTGCTGGGCGTTCAACTGGAACGTGCCCTTTTCGAACATTATCTTAGCGACTTCGAAGGCATCGCTTGTGCCATACGTAGTTTCGAGTTTCTCGGCTGAAGCCTTCTCTCCCTTCTTCGCATCAGTGAAAATGAAGTCAGCCATCAAAACGTTGGCTACTTCTCCGATCTCGCCGTTTTTATATAACAGCCCCTTGTCTGGGTCTACGAGAATCTCGAATTTCTCGCCACCGATCTGATGGCGCACTATCGTAAATTTCTTCGCTTTTGCGAATTCCTTAATCATTTTTGAAGCACTTGCCTAACCGAGATAGCCCTCGGTCTCCTCAGCAGTAAGCCTCTTGAACACCTTGGTATCCGCGGGTATCACCGATACCTTGACCGTGTCCTTCGTCACTTCCCTGTCTGAGGCCGTTTTTATTGCCAGAATCGCCAGCTTGATGGCTCCATCAAGCGTGATATCATCCGTGTACTGGTCTTCTAGGATCTTGTTTGCGTCGTCGTTTTTCCTGCCCACCGCTATCGCCTTGAAAGCCCTGTATGCCCCGCTTGGGTCAGTGGTCATCACCCTTGGCCCAGTGGCGTCTACGCCCGTCAGGATCATGGTCACGCCGAACGGCCTGACCCCTGCGTGCTGTGTGTATGCCTGGCTCACGTCTCCGAGTCGTCGTGCCAGTATCTCGACATCAACGGGCTCGTCGTACAGGAGCTTGTTGCTCTGGCAGTAAACCCTTGCCTGACCTATGAGCACGCGTGCGTCGCTGCTCAGTCCAGATATGGCGCTTGCCAGGTGGTCGTCCAGCTGGTAGATCTTTCGGAAATACGCTGGGTCCTCCAGGCTGCTCTCGGGGGTCTCGTTTGCCGCCAGCACTACTCCTTCAGGGCTGGCCACGCCCACTATTGGTGCTCCCCTCTTGACTAGTTCGAGAGCATACTCTACTTGGTAAAGTCTTCCTTCCGGTGAAAATATCGTGATGGCCCTGTCGTAGGCTCTAGGCATAAACAAATTCCTATTTTTCCTCCTTTTGCTATCTCTCGCTGTTTCTAATGCATATATTTGATACTCACGTATAAATGTGATATTTTGTGAGTAGTTGAGAAGTGGCGCTCTGGCCGGGATTCGAACCCGGGATCTTCCGGGTGACAGCCGGAAATACTGGGCCAGACTATACTACCAGAGCACGTAGAACCTATGAATACTGGAATGGATAATAAAGTTTGTGGCTTTCGGTAACCGAGTTAAAAGTTGGGAGCTGCGCCGCTCACTTGTACTGCTTGGCGATGAGCATGGTGGCGGTCAGGAAGATGTTCGGTAGTGCCCTCAGTGTCTCTGTGATGAACTTGTCGAGTGTCCTCATGTTCTCGGATTTAACCTTGAGGATAGCGTCGTACTCGCCGTAGATGACGGATACCTCCTCGACTATTGGGTTCTGGGCGAGTGCCTCGCAGACCTCGTCCTCCGCGCCTGATTTGATGTTCATCATAATGTATGCTTCAATGCTGCTCATGATGCCTCACAATCTCCTTTGGCAGGCTTGGTTTAAAGGTTATGGACAACGGGGCTTGCCCATCATGGGCCGGCGTAGGATGCCATGATGCGGCCCATGGCGGTGAGGCTCACGGGTATTCCCTTGTTCTCCTTTGTGCCGGCGTTTATTAGGTCGGCCTCGCGGAGGCCCCTGAGGTTCCACCGGATCGTGCTCTCGGGTATTGATAGTTCTCCGCTGAGCTGCTTTATGAGGTTCGTGTACACGGTGTCAACGATTCGGTTGGCGGTGAGCCAGCTGAGGATTGTCCTCTGCTTGCCGGTGAGCCGGGTTGACGCGGCCGTCATGAGGGCCTGCTCTAGCTGGTCTAGCTGCCTGCCGTGGGCGTGGATGCTCTGTTCGAGGGCGTCCACGCGCTTGATGAGCCTGTTGAATGCTATCTGGTCTATTTCTTGGCCGAACCCAGCTACCTCTCGCTTTATTGATTGTAGGTTTGTGAGGATGTCGCTGAACTCGGGGGTTGGGTAATCTTGGCTGTTAGACCC
>CAYLJH010000138.1:0-5726 GCA_964383685.1 uncultured Candidatus Bathyarchaeia archaeon
AGAGGAGCTCATCGAGGAGGTAAACCGATACGAGTACGGCAAGGAGCAGTTCTATGAGCTCAGGGAAAGATTCAACGAAGGGGGGCTTGGACAGGTTGAGGAGGCAGCCATCTTCCTGTACCTGAACAAGACGGGGTATAACGGCCTGTACCGGGTCAACTCCAAGAACAAGTTCAACGTGCCGTTCGGCAAGTACACGAAGCCCACCATAGTGCACCCCGACAGGATAATGAGGGCAAGTCAACTGTTCTCAAGGTTCGAGTTGTACTGCGATCGCTTCTCGTACGTCAAGGGGGTGGCAGAGGAGGGCGACCTGGTCTACCTTGACCCACCCTATCTCCCCAAGAGCGACACCGCTGACTTCACCGCGTACAGCAGGCTGGGTTTCGGGCTAGATGACCATATGATGTTACGTGACCTGTGTATTGAGCTGGACGAGAAGGGCATTTACTTCATCCAGAGCAACAGCTTCGTCGAGCCAATAATTGACGCGTACAGTGACACCGGGCTCAAGATACACACAGTCAACGTCAGCAGGGCGATCAACAGGGTGATCACCGACAGGGGAAGGATCCCCGAGGTGCTGATAACAAATATTACTGCTTGATGAGCCACTCGGCTAGCTGCCTGAACGCCCTGGCCCTGTGGCTGATCTTTTCCTTTTCCTCGCCGCTCATCTCGCCGAAGGTCCTGCCGTCGCCCTCGGCTGGTATGAATATGGGGTCATAGCCGAAGCCACCTGTTCCCCTCTCCTCGTGGGCTATCTCGCCCTTGACCTCGCCCCTGAACGTGGCAGTGGTCTCGCCGTCCTTGTAGGCTATGGCTGAGAGGTAACTGGCTCCTCTGTCAGCGTCTCCTTCCATGAGCTTGAGGATGCCCGCGTTGCCCAACCTTTCCAGCGCATAGCTGCTGTACGGACCGGGGAAGCCTCCGTATTTGTCGATGTACAGACCTGCGTCTTCAATTAGCAAAGGCTTGTCCGAGTCCAACACCTGCAGGCTGTACTCCGCTATCTCCTCGGGCTCATCGGCCTGTATCTCGACCCTTTCGATGTCCAGCCTCTCCAGCTCGATGCCGTACTCTGCGAGGACCTCCTTTGCCTCCTGGTACTTGTGCTCGTTGCCGGTTCCCATCCAGATCTTAGTTCTTGTCAATGTAACGTCCCCTCTTTGACACCTCGTCCATGCGCTCAAGCGCCTCGTCGGCCTCGTCGCCCATGGACGCCCTGTACCCCTCCTTGAACGCGGCCAGCAGTGCTTCCTGGTACACGTAATGTGTGCTGGTGAGCATCCTGTTCATGAGGTTCAGGTCAACGCCCCTCTTCTCCACCTCCGAGTTCACCTCGCTGAGGCCGAAATCAATGAACACGATTCTTTCACCCGCCTTGATGATGTTGCTGGTGGTCAGGTCGCCGTGGACGATGCCCCCTTTATGGAGCAGTCCCGCGTAGTAGCCTATCCTCTTGAAGAGTTTGTACCGCCCCTCGTCGTCCAGCTGGTCCACAAGGTCCCTGATCTTGATGCCGTCGATGTACTCCATCACGATGATGCCGTTCTCGTTGTCAACGCTGTAGAGCATGGGCGTGGATACGCCGAACTGCTTTGCCCTCTGGATGATGTCCGCCTCGTGGTTCGTCCTGGTCCTTGTGAGCTGCCTGTCTAGCTCCGGGTGCCTGTACTTTTTCGGCTTCCTGACCTTTTTGATTGCATCCAGTCCGTTCCACTCTGTGAGGTAGAGGTCTGCCTCTGCCCCTTTCGCCACTAGTTTCTCCATGGTATCTTCACCTGATCCATTCTCCAGTACGGGTTGACGTGGCTCTCATCCAGGGGCGTCTGGTGCCCCGCCTTGTAAGCAATAAGCCCCGTCCACGCAATCATGGCACCGTTGTCCGCCGCAAGCCTGATTGGCACGATGTACGGCGTCGCTCCGTGGTCCTCCGCGATATCTATGACTATACCGGCGAGCCTCTTGTTGGCCGCAACCCCTCCCGTGAGGAGCAGCTCGGGCTTGTTCGTGTGAGCCAGCGCCCTCTCCGTGATCTCCCCCAGCATGGCGTACGCCGTCTCCTGGAGGCTGAAGCACAGGTCGTTGATGTCATGCTTCCCTTTCTCAAGCTCCGTGGTTATCGAGGTCAGGAGCCCGCTGTAGCTCAGGTCCATCCCCTTTACCACGTACGGCAGCTGGATGAGTTTATCACCCAGCCTTGCCCTTCTCTCGATCTCGGGTCCGCCGGGGTACTCAAGCCCCGCAGCGCGTGCGAACGTGTCGAGGCAGTTCCCTATCGCTATGTCCAGGGTCTCCCCGAAGATGCGGTACCTGCCCGACTCGTACCCGCTGACGATGGTGTTGCCGCCCGAAACGTAGAGTGTCAACGGGTCAACCGCGCCAGTGGCCATCCTGCCCACCTCCACGTGGGCAACGCAGTGGTTCACCCCCACCAGAGGCTTGTTGAGGTATGCCGCCAGAGCCCTTGCGCCGGTTGCCCCGGTCCTGAGGCACGGCCCAAGCCCCGGCCCCTGGGCGAAGCTGATGATATCAACCTCTTTCATGGTGATTTCAGCCTGTTCGAGGGCGGTCTTGATGGCCTTCCCCATGTTCTCGCTGTGGTGCCTCGCGGCTTCCCTTGGGTGGATGCCTCCCTCCTTGGGCACGTGTATCTTGATGTAGTTGGCAAGGACCTGCTTGTCGCTGGATACTATGCCTATGCCCAGGTTGTCGGCCGTCGATTCCACTCCGAGGGATATCAAATTACTCAACCAGAACAAAGACAGGTTAAAAATGCTATCCCTGACACAAGACCATTGACGCTTAGAGTTTAGGGTCTGGGTCTTTTGTGTTCATGCCGCCTTCCTGTACCAGCAGCCTCCCCATTGTCGATGATGCGTGCCGGTACACCATCGCCTCCTGGTAATCAGGGTCCTTTATCCAGTCCTCTACGTGGGCTTGGCTTGGGAACTCCAGTATCACCATCCGGTGCTCGTATGGTTCCCCTTCCATTGTGGTGACGGGTTCACCGCGTGTGAGGAACCTGCCTCCATACTTTTTCACCGTGGGCGGTGTCAGGTCCGTGTACTTGCGGTAGGTCTCCGGGTCATGGATGTTCATCATGGCGATCACATACGCTGGCATAGGTATTGGTGGGTGTGTGGGGGAATAAGGGCTTTTCTTGGGTAGTGCCCTCCTCTGAGAGTACGTGGGCTTCGACGTAGTGGATAGCCCCCTTTTGTCACCGGACACAACTACGATCCATAATTAATCCATCAACTACTTTTTCAGGCGATTTTTTAAATTTATTTAGACAGAAAACTTAAGAAGTGATTGAGGGAAATGAGAATTAAGAAAATGAATTCCCACATATTAATGAATATAAATGATGATGACTATGGACTCAAATGTTGATTTAACTTTCAAAGATAAAATACATGAAATAGAAGAAGGCTTTGAAGGTGAATGGATTACAGTATTTTCAAGAACGGAGGATGGCTATGAAACTCACTATTGTGCATTGATTCGAGAGTCTCATATTGAACAGTCATTGAACGATACTTCATGGGACCTCCAAATTGGACGTGGAGGCCCCGGTATTGTATCCAGTTGGAAGGACGGAAAAAGTATCACTTCATATTACCGTTTTTCTAACGAAGAAGTCGAACCCTTAATAATAAAAAGGAATTTTCATGGTATTCAAGACAGTTACTGGGATATTTCTGAAGAATTCAGATTATATCATAATATCTTTGAGGATAAGAAAAAAGGCAAATTCTATCTTTTTGATGAAGATGGAGACGAAGAAGAAGTAATAAAAATCGAAAATCGAAGAATTGTTATAAAATCTAAATATCTCAAAGAATTTGCAGCATTAAAGAAGATGCGTCTAGTAATATTTTTCGATTACACCCGTTTTTCAACCCATTCTCTTGAAGAATTAAACCTTACAGAGTACCCCAATTTAAGACACGAAAAAGAATTTTGTTATTCAATTGGTGCTCAAAAATGGAGTTTCTCCGATGACTGGAAAACCCATGGTTGGTTAATGGGAAAGAGACTGATTCAAGGTTTAGATGATTTCGAACCAGATATTTTCGGAAATAAAACGAAGGTCTATGAAGAGTTTATAATTGATGTAGATAAAGATGGAAATCCTATTAAATTCACCTGTGATGTATCCAAACTAGCAAATTATTTTGGTAAAAATGAGGGGTCTCCTTACGTGACAACTCCAGTAATTTTCAAAAAAGACGTGTTGACCAAATATTATTCACAACCAAGAAAATACACTATAGGAGATGGAAATCTTCATTGTGATGGGTTATGGAGTATAAGAATTGATAATAATAACCAAGATTTTGTGATGGTATTTCTATACGACCTAGGGAAACTATCCCACAAAGAACAACTTTATTGGAAATCATTCAACATCGCACAAAAAGGAACAATAAGTCACACTGCCTGGGAACGTGGCTTCGAAGCCAAATTTACTGATCCTGAAAAATCAGATTTGTATTTTAAACATAAATTTATTTCTTTCAAGGAAAAGTGGAATAAAAAATATGGATGGAATTTATTCCGAGACCTTCCTAAAGAAGATGAATATCATTTGAAAACTCTGAGAATTCCACTAACAAATGAACAGAAAGAATTCGACGAACAAATATTATCCTTAACTAAAATAATGATAGATTCTCTTAACGAAAAAGAACTAAAAAAAGAACTAGAAATATATGCCAATATGAAGGGGATCGATAAACTAGAACTTTTTCTTGAATCAAAAGGCAAACCAATACCCGATTTAATAAAATATCTTCGTAATCTGCAGGATATTCGGTCTCGTGGTGTTGCACATTTGAAGGGAAAAAATTACCAAAAACTGAAGAAGGCGTTAAAAATGGATGAAAAAGAGTTAACCGAGGTATTTGATCTTATACTCATTGATGCTGTAGTTACATTAAATACACTTGAAAAATATTTTTTATAATAGCCTCTATTTGACTCCAAATTCAACTTCTAAACCTCATTTATCCTTTGATTTCACCTCAATGACGTAAATTCCGAGACGTTAAGTATTCTGTGAAACACGTATCTTCAAGTGATCATCCGATGAAGCATGGTTTGAGAGTGGATGACCTCGCGGGAATCAAGTCAATTGGCTCCCCCGTGATATCCCCCGACGGTTCAACCGTCCTGTACACGTTAGGAACGATGAACCTCAAAGAGAACAAGACGGACAACGATGTACACGTTGTTTCACCGGGCGAGGAGCCGAAAAAGCTCACTGAGTCAGGCAAGGCAGGACTACCAACATGGTCACCTGACGGCGAATGGGTCGCCTACACCGAAGGGGAGGAGAAGACCACAGGCATCTGGGTGATGACCTGTGACGGCGAGCACAAGCGTAAACTCACCACCTACGAGGTAAGCAACGCATCCCTCGGATTCGGGGTAGTGGGCAACATCATCAAGTGGAGCCCGGACGGCTCAAAAATAGCCTTCCTTGGCACCCTTGAGCCATACGACAAGGAGTCCAAGATCAGGGTCGTTGACAGGCTTATGTTCAAGTCGTTCTACGGGTACAGCGACAAGAGGAGGAGGCACGTGTTCACGGTGCCCGTGGTGGGCAACGAGCCACCGACCCAGCTGACATTCGGCGATACCGACGAGCACAGCATCCAGTGGACCACAGACGGCAAGATAATTTTCGTCTCAAACAGGTCAGGCGAGGAAGACCT